>CALNBU010000100.1 GCA_937875615.1 uncultured Archangium sp. | reverse complement strand
GCCGTTGTTCTCGGCGACCGTCGCGGCCAGCTGTTTGCCGTCGGGGGAGTAGGCGACGCCCGAGACCATGCTGCCCTTGTCGCCCAGCACCTTCACCGCCTCGCCGCCGCGCCAGGCGTAGAGGAACGGGTACTTGTTCTTGTACGAGGTGAAGGCCACGCCTCCTCCGGGGATGAGCGCGGGGAGCACGTTGATGTCACCGTTGGTCACCCGGGTGGCGTTCTTGCCGTCCCAGTCGGCGACGTAGACGTCGCGGCCCGAGGGGGATTTGCGGGTGAAGGCGATGCGCGACTCGAAGGGGCCGGTCTCGCGGGTGTAGAACTTGTAGAGCGCGTTGGCCAACTTGTGCGCGAGGCGCCGCGCGTCCTTGAGGGGCACCGTCTCGCTCACCTTGAGCTCTTCCCGGCTCGCGCCCACGGAGAAGAGCCGGAGCTCACCCTTGAGGTTGCCGCCCTCCACCGAGAGCTGGGTCTTCACCAACGACTCGGCGCCCACGTCGCTCCAGCGGTTGAAGGCGATGGTCTGCGCGGTGAGGCCCTCCTTCGGGTCGGCGAGGAAGCTCTTGCGGTCGAGCACCTGGAAGAGGCCACAGGCCGCGAGGTCCCAGGTGAGGGCGGCGTCGAACTCGACCGCCGCGGCCCTGGCGCCCTCGTCCTGGTGCTGTGGCACGGCGACGGCGAGCGGCATCGGGCGGAAGTTGGCGCCGGAGATCTCCAGCACGGTCCGCTGCGCGAAAGCGAGGGTGGGCAACACGACCAACAGGGCGAGCAGGTTTCGCATGGGTGACTTCATAGGCTGATTTGTTCCCTTTCAGGGCTTGAAGACGAGCTCCACACCGTCCTTCTTCAGCGCCTCGCGAAGATGGGCTGGTGGCGCGGTGAAGGGCGCGGCCTTCTTCACGGCGCCGAGCACCGCGGAGTCGAAGAGCTCGTTGCCTGAGGGGCGCGTCAGCTCCACGTTCAGCAGCTCGCCGCCCGCGCCGATGCGCAGCGCCACCGAGGCCTTGAGGCGGATGCGCTCGCTCTCGTCGATGGTGCTCGACACGTCGTAGTTCCGCCGCACCACGGAGGTCAGCAACCCGAAGTAGCGCTCGCCTTCCTGGCGGGCGGAGTCGCCGTTGACGTCGCCGTCCTCCTCTCCCTCCAGCTCCTCAGGCCTGGCCTGCCGCGACGCGCTCGCCAGCACATCGGAGAGGCTGCGCCTGGGCTGCTCCTTCTCGGGTTTGGCGTTCTTGTCGGGGATCTTCACCGCGTTGTCGGCGACCGGCTTCTGCACCGCCACCTCCGCCGGCTTCTCCCTGGTGGGCGGGGGCGCCTCTTCCTTGCGCGGGAGCAGCTCGTCGGGGCGCTTCTTGCCCAGGCGCACCAGCGAGGCCTTGATGGGCGTGGGCTCCAGGTTCACCTTCGGCCCGGCCACCAGCCAGCTCAGCACCAGCCACACCGTCACCGCCAGCACATGCCCGAGCACCGACAGCCCCACGAAGAGCGGCAGCGCCGAGGGGCGGTCTTCCAGCAGGCTGGCGGCGCGGGCGTTCACTTCTTCTTGTCGTCCTTCGACGTCCGCGACGCCCCCAATGGGTCCGTGATCATCCCCACATTGGTGACGCCGGCGCGCTGGGCGGCGGCCATCACGTCGACCACCACCCCGTAGGGCAGGTCCCGGTCGGCGTGCAGGTACATCTCCTTGTCCTGCTGGGCCTTGGCGTTGGCCTTGAGCGAGGCCTCGAAGGTCGCGAGCGGGATCTCCGCCTCACCGATGAACACCCGCTTGTTGGCGTCGATGGACACCACCAGCTTCTTGTCGGACGCCTCGACCGGCGCGGCCTTCGTCTCGGGGAGGTTCACCTTGACGCCCTGCTGAATGAGCGGGGTGGTGACCATGAAGATGATGAGCAGCACCAGCATCACGTCGACCATCGGCGTGACGTTGATCTCGCTCAGCGTCGCCCGGCCTCCGCCCTTGTTCGTCGACATGCCCATGGCGGTCAGGCCCTCACTTGAAGAAGTGGCGTTTGACGATGTTGAGGAAGTCGTTCGAGAAGTTCGACATCTCGGTGTCGAAGATCTTGATGCGCGAGACGAAGGAGTTGAAGGCGATGACCGCGGGGATGGCGGCGGCGAGGCCGGCGGCGGTGGCCAGCAGCGCGTTGCCGATGGGCGCGGCCACGGTGGCGATGGTGGCGTTCCCCTTCTCGGCGATCTCGTTGAAGGCCCCGAGGATGCCCATCACCGTACCGAAGAGGCCCACGAAGGGCGCGGTGCTGCCCACGGTGCCCAGGAAGGGCACGTGCGCTTCCAGGGTGGTGATCTCCGCCAGCGCGGCGCGGGTGAGCGCGCGCTCCACGTTCTCGATGCCGCCGAGCTTGTCGCTCATGGCGGCGTCGCCGCCCTTGTGCTGCGCGAGCTTCGAGAGCTCCTCGTAGCCGGCGCGGAACACCCGCGAGAGCGGGGAGGCCTCGAGCTTCTGCGACTCGGTGTAGATGGCGTCGAGGCGCGAGGCCTTCCAGAACACGTCGAGGAAGGCCACCGACTCGGTGCGGGCCTTCCTCAGCTGGTTCCACTTCATGGCGATCAACGCCCAGGACCAGGCCGAGGCGCCGGCGAGAAGCACCAGCACGGCCAGCTCAATGGCCGTCGCGCTCTTCAACACCTCCACATAGTTCATCGCTGCGAGCATGGGCCCGGTCGCGTAACACCGCCGTCGCGGTGCATCAACATCGCCTCGTGGGCGGGCTGGGCGGTGAATACGCGACCATTTCGGCGCGTCAAAGGGCACATTTCGCGACTACAACGAGGCAGACATGTCGA
>CALNBU010000099.1 GCA_937875615.1 uncultured Archangium sp. | reverse complement strand
CGCGGCGCGACTGCGCGAGGTGCTGACGCGCTTCGACCTGCTGAAGCTCGAGCCGCCCCGCTCGCCGCGGCGGGCAGTGGCGGTGACCCGGCGCGACGGCATCGTCTCTCCGCAGGCCACCGCGCGCATCGCCGCGCACTGGGGCGTGGTGCCAAGAGACCTGCCGACCGGCCACGCCGGGGCCTACGTGTTCTGGCGTCGGGAGCTGCAGCGGCTCATCACCCAGACGCTGCTGGAGCGCTGAGCGCCGCCGGACTCAGAGCGCGAGCGCGTCGAGGAAGGCCGCCCCGGAGGTCTCGAAGGCCCGCAGCACGCCCACCGCTGGCGCCACCCGCGCACGGGCGATGGCCTCCAGGGGGGCCAGCAGCGCCGCGTCGGCGCCGCGCTGACGGGACAGGCCGTCCCGGGCGATGGCCAGCAGCTCGCCCGCGTAGTCCGCCAGGGTCTTGCCGCCCACCTCGGCGCCGAGGCCGTCGCGCTGCGCAGCCAGGTGCAGCGCGCGGTGCCCGTCGGGCTGGAGCGCCGGCAGCAGCTTCGTCGCGGCCTCGCGGGCGGCGTCGTCGTACAGCACTCCGCGCATCAGGGCGCCCAGCGCGCTGGTCATGGCCGGGCCGTTCGAATCGGCGGCGCGGACCTCGATGATGCGCTTGAGCCGCACCTCGGGGAACATGGTCGAAAGGTGGTCCGCCCAGTCAGACTCCGTGGCCGGCTCCCCGTCGTAGCCCTGCGCCAGCAGCTGGCGGAAGGTCAGCTTCGGCACCACGTAGCGCCCGCCCCTGCGGAGGAAGAGCATCGGCGCGTCGAGCGCCCAGTCGATGTACGCCCGGTACGAGAACGAGCCGTCGAGCATCGCCTGGGGGTAACCGCAGCGCGCGGCGTCGACGTCATTCCACACCCGGCTGCGGAACGACTGGAAGCCGCTGGGGCGGCCGTCGACGATGGGCGAGTTGGCGAACAGCGCCACCAGCAGCGGCGAGATGCGCACCGAGGCCGTCACCTTGGCCACGCAGTCGGCCTCGTCGCGCCAGTCGAGCGACACCTGCCCGGTGGCGGTCATCAACATCATGTGCAGCGCATGGGAGCCGCGGGCGCCCAACGATTCACGCATCGCCCCGTAGCGGCTCTTGGGCATCCACGGCATGCCGTCGATGGTGCCGAAGGGCCGGTAGCCCAGCGCCAGCGCGCGCAGCCCCAGCTCGTCCAGCACCTCCTTGAGCTCCCGGTGGTGCTGCAGGAGCTCGGCGTGCGCCTCACCCACCGTCTCGAAGGGCGCCCCGGCCAGCTCGAACTGTCCGCCGGGCTCGAGGGTGAGGGTCTGCGCGCCGCGCTGCATGGCGATGACGGGCGACTGCGGCGCCTCCCGGAACTCGGCGTAGCCGAAGCGGGAGAAGCCCTGCATCACCTCGCCCACGCCGCGGGGGCCGTCGTAGGGCACCGGCGTGCGCCCCTGCGCGGGGAACAGCAGGCGCTCGTGCTCCAGGCCCACCAGCAGCGGCCCTTCGTGGCGCTCCGCCGCCGCGAGCAACTGCACGAGCTCTTCGACGCGGCCCAGGGGGGGGGACTCCAGCTGCTGTGCGTCGAGAGACATGCGGGGGCTGCGCGCTTATAACGACGGGCCGAACGGATTCACCATGAACTTTCTCCACGGGCTGGCGCTCCCCTTTTCGGCGCTCCGGCTCATCTTCAAGACGCCAAAGTTGCGCGGGCTGACCATCATCTGCGGGCTGGTCGCCTCGCTCACGCTGGTGGCCTCCGCGGTGGGCGCCTGGGAGCTGGGCGGCGTCATCGCCGGGCACCTCATCTCGAGCGACGCCGGCTGGAAGCACGCCGCCTCGGTGGGCCTGCACGTGGTGCTGACGGTGCCGCTGTTCGCGCTGCTGGCGCTCACCCTGCCCAACCTGGTGCTCTCGCCGCTGCAAGACCCGCTCTCCGAGCACACCGAGCGGACGCTGGGGCCCTACACCCCGACCGACGGCGGCTTCGTGCGCGGCACGCTCATCTCGCTGAGGCACACCCTGGTCCGCCTGGCGCTGATGCTGGTCGGCCTCGCGGTCCTCTTCCCGCTCAACCTGGTGCCGGGCGTGGGCAGCCTGCTCTGGTTCGCGCTCTCCACCACCTGGAGCGCCTTCTGGCTCGCCGCGGAGTACCTGTCCGGGCCCATGGCGCGGCACCTCCACCGCTTCCGCGACGTGCTGGCAGCCCTGCGGGCCACGCCCGCCCGGACCTTCGGCTTCGGCTACGCGCTCACCCTGCTGCTGTGGGTGCCGGTGCTCAACGTCTTCCTCATGCCGGTGGCGGTGGTGGCGGGCACGCTGCTCTACCGCGAAGACACCCCCTGACCGACCGGGAAACGAAATGCTCCGGCTCGCGTTTACATACCGCTGACTCACGTCGTGACCTACGCTGGCTCCTCAAGGCCAGACCACAAGCGAATGAAAGAAGGACACATGTACACACTCCGTCGGGTTGCCGTGCTGGCCGCGCTGGCAACCGCGTGGGCGTTCACGGGCAACGACAGAGCCCCGCTGACCCTCACCATGTCCGAAGCGGTGGCCGCGCCGCGCGGGAACGAGGCCGCCTCGGGTGGTCCGTACGATCTCTCCGCGCTCCGGGTGCTCTCGCGTGTGACCAACTACGTGAAGGAGAACTACGTCGACCCCCGGCGCGTGCGCCCGAAGGAGATGTTGTTCTCCGCCCTCGAGGGCGTCGAGAAGTCGGTGCCCGAGGTGATGATCGACGGCACCGCCGAGACCGGCAAGCTGCGCGTCAACGTCAACGGCAAGCTCAAGGAGTACGACGTCAGCCACGTCGACTCGCTGTGGAAGATGACCTGGACCCTGAAGGACATCTTCGAGTTCATCGCGCCCAACATGCGCCCCGTCGAGGACGCCCGCGAGGTCGAGTACGCGGCGGTCAACGGGATGCTGCAGACCCTCGACCCGCACTCCATCTTCCTGCGCCCCGAGCTGTACTCGGAGATGAAGCTGTCGACCAAGGGCGAGTTCGGCGGCCTGGGCTTCGTCATCCAGATGCGCGAGGGCGTGCTGACGGTGGTGAAGGTGCTCCCCAAGACGCCGGCCTTCCGCGCGGGCATCAAGAAGGACGACCAGATCCTCAAGATTGGTGAGGAGTCGACGGTCAACATGGACCTCCAGCAGGCCGTCAGCAAGCTGCGCGGCCCGGTGGACTCCAGGGTCAACATCAGCGTCAACCGCAAGGGCTGGGACAAGCCGACCCAGATGACGGTCACCCGGGCGCTCATCACCATCGAGTCGATTCAGAGCAAGCTGCTGGCCAGCCAGGTCGGCTACGTGCGGGTGAAGAACTTCCAGGGCAACACCACCCGCGACCTGGGCAACGCACTCGACGAGCTGGCGGAGCAGGCCAAGAAGGCCGGCGCCAACGCCGGCATCCGCGGGTTGGTGCTCGACCTCCGGGGCAACCCGGGCGGCCTGCTGGACCAGGCCATCCAGGTCTCCGACCTCTTCCTCTCGTCGGGCACCATCGTCAGCACCGTGGGCCTCTCGGACAAGCTGCGCGACGAGAAGCGCGCGCACGCCGACGACGGCGACGACGCCTTCCCGGTGGTGGTGCTCATCAACGCCGGCTCGGCCTCCGCGTCGGAGATCGTCGCGGGCGCGCTCAAGAACCAGAACCGCGCGGTGGTCATCGGCCGCCAGAGCTTCGGCAAGGGCTCGGTGCAGGTGCTCTACGACAGCTTCCCCAACGACGCGGCCCTGAAGCTGACCATCGCCAAGTACCTCACGCCCGGCGACCTCAGCATTCAGGAGGTCGGCATCACCCCCGACATCCAGCTCCTGCCCACGCGCGTCACCAAGGAGCGCGTCGACGTGTTCGCGCCGCGGCGCACCATGGGCGAGGCCGACCTCGACCAGCACTTCGCCAACCCGGAGAACGGCACCGCCGCCAAGAAGCGCGACGAGGTGAAGACCCGCGAGCAGCCGCTCATCACGCTCAAGTACCTCAAGGATGAGCCGAAGAAGAAGGACGACAAGAAGGGGGCGCAGAAGGGCGCCAAGAACCTGCCCACCGACATCGAGCACGAAGAGGAGCTCGACGACCAGCTCGACGCCGAGAGCCAGGACGAGGTGAAGGAGGACTTCGAGGTCACCTTCGCGCGCGAGTACCTGCTGGCGGCGCCCAGGCTCCGCCGCGACGAGCAGCTCAAGGCCGGCGCGAAGTTCGTCACCGACAAGCTCAACGGAGAAGAGAAGCGCATCGCCGACGCCATCGCCGCGCTGGGCGTCGACTGGACCCCGGGTCCCACGCCGAAGAAGGTGCAGCTGAGCAGCAGCCTCAAGCCCGACTCCGACAAGAAGATCACCGCCGGCGAGACGGTGCCGCTGGAGCTGACGGTGGAGAACAAGGGCGCCGAGCCGGTGAAGCGCCTGCGCGGGTGGATCGAGTCCGACAACGGCTTCCTCGACCGCCGCGAGTTCCTCTTCGGCGCGGTCAAGCCGGGCGACAAGAAGAGCTGGACCATCAACGTGCAGATCCCCAAGGATCTCGCGTCGCGCCGCGACGGCGTGACGGTCAAGCTCCAGGACGACTCCGGCGTGCTCACGGAGACCACCGCGGGTGAGCTGACCATCGTGGAGATCCCCCGGCCCCAGTTCGCCTACACGTGGTCCATCGTGGACGACTGCGAGGCCTGCAACGGCGACGGGCTGGTGCAGCGCGGAGAGAACGTCAGCGTGGTGGTCGACGTGACCAACGTGGGGACCGGCAAGGCCTTCGACGTCTTCTCGACGGTGCGCAACGCCTCGGACGCCAACATCTTCATCGAGAAGGGGCGCTTCAAGCTGGGCGAGCTGGCGCCGGGCGAGACCAGGTCGTCGCGCTTCCAGCTCACGGTGAAGAAGGCCTTCGTGGGAGACAGCTTCTCGCTGCGCTACGCGGTCATCGACGAGCCGCTGCAGGAGTTCACCGCCGACAAGCTCGACCTCCCCATCGCGCCCGACGGCGACGTACGCCTGGAGGCCAGCAAGCGCGTGGTGAAGCTCAACGACAAGGCCGAGCTCTTCGCCGACGTCACCCTCAAGCGCCCGCTGGCGAAGCTGCCGAAGGGCGCCACGCTCAACGAGCTGGGCCGCGCCCCCGGCGTCTCCCGGGTGGAGTGGGAGCCTGGCCGCGCGATGTTCGTGCGCGCCGCGGACGTGAAGGACGTGAAGGGCAAGCCCGCCCCCACCCGCGACGTGGTCTGGAGCCACGACCGCACCCCGGCGCAGATCTCCCTCAACGTCGACCCCTCTCAGGGCGGCGCGGCGATCGACGGCGAGAAGTTCACGCTCTCCGGCGTGGTGACGGACCCCCAGATGCTCGACGTCTTCGTGCTGGTGAACGACCAGAAGGTCTTCTTCGCCGGCGCGAAGTCGGAGGACGGCGGCAAGCTGAAGTTCTCCACCGAGTTCTCGCTGAAGGAGGGCAACAACCTCGTCACCGTGGTGGCGCGCGAGAGCCAGGACTTCGCCACCCGCAAGTCGGTCATCATCCGCCGGCGCCCGGCGGCGGTGGCGCAGAACAAGTAGCCGCGGAGGCCACGCCATTCATTTGATGGGTCGCCATGGCGCGGCTAGGGTCCGGAGCCATGCTTCACCGTCTGTGGCTCCTCGCCGCATTGTTCGCGCCTGCCGTGGCCGTGGCCGACGCCTACGACTTCAGCATCCACCAGCTGGGCAACCCCTACGAGACCTGCGCGGGGGGCCCCTGCGTCGGCTACTCGCCGGCGGCCAACGCCAACTTCCGCTCCTTCGCGAGGCGCCTCGGCGCGGGGGTCACCGCCGCCAACCTCATGCCGCCGGAGACGCTGGGCCACTCGGCCTTCGCCATCACCGCGGAGATCTCCGGCGTCGGCTTCATCAACGCTGCGGGCGACGGCGCGATGACCCAGGCCGAGTTCCCGACCACCGCCCAGTTCCGGAACCCGCTGTGGCTCCCGTCGATTCATATCCGCAAGGGCCTGCCCTTCAGCTTCGAGATCGGCGCCCGCGCGGCGTGGCTCGAGAAGAGCCGCATGGGCGTGGGCACCCTGGAGTTGAAGTGGGCGCTCAACGAGGGCTTCCGCTACATCCCCGACATCGGCGTGCGCGCGTACGTCACCAAGATCCTCAACACCCGCGACTTCGACGTCACCACCGGCGGCCTCGACGTGGGCGTCGGCAAGCAGTTCGCGCTGGCGGGCATGGTGACCTTGACGCCCTACCTCGGCTGGAACCTGGGCTTCACCGGCGCCACCTCCAACAACGTCGACTTCGACCCCACCCGCACCCTGCAGGACTCAGACAGCGTGCAGGTGCCGACGCCCGAGCGGAACTTCTACGTCTTCAACGAGGTGCGCGCGGCGGAGAACAGCCACAACCGCTTCTACTTCGGCTTCCGCTTCATCGGCGGCTACTTCACCTTCCTCGCCGAGTTCAGCTACACGCTGCTGGGCAACTTCGATGATCCGCTCGTCGGTCGGGTGAACGCCGGCTCGGTGCTGGCGCTCAACGGCTCCATCGGCTTCGACTTCTGAGCTTCAGCCGGAGACGCTGCGGAGGCGCTCGCGCAGCGCACCGGGCGTGTTGGTGATGAGCCAGTCGACGCCCAGCGCGCGCAGCCGCCGCGCCTCCTCGACGTCGTCCACCGTCCACGCCGCGACCTCCCAGCCCCGCTGGTGCCACCGGTTGATGCGCCCCGCCGTCACCTGAGAGAAGTGTGGGTGCACCGAGGTGCGCGCGGTGACCGGCAGCCAGAACCAGGCCTGCGGCGCCCAGGGCTTGTCGGGGTCGATGAGCAACCCGCGCCGCAGGGCGGGCCAGGCGTTGGCCAGCCGCACCAGGCACAGCGGGTTGAACGACGAGATGAACACCCGCTCCTCCAGGTTGCGCGCCGTCACCAGCGCGCCCACCGCCTCCGAGAGGCCGTCGTCCTCGGTGGTCTCGCACTTGAGCTCGACGTTCACCCACGCCCGGGCAGGCAGCGCGTCGAACACGTCGTGCAGCAGGGGAATCCGCGCGGGGCGGAAGCCCAGGCGCGACCCCACGTCGAGGTGCTTGAGCTCGCTCCAGCGCGTCCGCCGCACCTCGAGCTTGAGGCCCGCCAGGCGCGTCAGCACCTCGTCATGACACACCACCAGCTCGCCCGAGGCGCAGCGCATCACGTCCAGCTCCACGCCGTCGGCGCGCTGCTCCATGGCGGCCACCAGCGCCTCCACGGTGTTCTCCGGGAAGTCCCTGCTGGCGCCGCGGTGGCCGAGGAGTCTCATCTCGCTCCTTCACCTGTCGCGCCACGCGACGGCCGTCAAGTTGCGCGAGGCCGCTCGCTGGGCCAAGGTGGTGTCCATGTTCGGTCTCACCGTCGGCGAGCTGGTCTTCATCGCCGTCATCCTCTTCATCATCTTCTCGGCGTCGCGCATGGCCACGCTGGGGAACGCGCTGGGCGCCTTCCTTCATTCCTTCAAGAAGGCCTCGAAGGGCGACGCCTTCGTCGACGTGACGCCCCGCAAGGCCCCGCGCGTCATCGACGCGCCGAAGCGCTGAGCCGGCCCGCGAGCTCGCGCAGCGCGAAGTGCACTTGGCTGTCGGTCGCGAGCTCCCGGAGCTCCGCCGGCGAGAGCGTGGGGACAATCTTCACCCCCACCTCCGGCGGCAGGTACGGGTTGAGCACCAGCGCACGGCGCACGGCAGGCAGGGTGTTCCAGCGCGTGGAGCGCCAGATCTCCACCAGCGGCTCGGGCAGCGCGGGTCTCCGCGAGGCGATGCGCACCACCAGCGCCTCGGTGAGCCGGGCGTTCTTCAGCACCTCACGAATCACCGCCACGTTGCTGGCCACCGCGAGGCGAGAGAGCTCATCGGGGTTCGTGGTCAGGCGGGCGCGCGACTTGAGCACGCCCAGCGGCAGCGTGAAGAGCCGGGCGTCGGCGCGCGCGGCGGCGTCGCGCTCGTAGGTCTGCACCGCGGTCCCTTCGGTGAAGACCACGCTCACCTCGTCTTGCTGATGCAGCATCGCCACCTGCCGCAGCTGCCCCAGCGTGGGGATGAGGTCCCCGTCTTCCTCCAGCGCCCGCATGAAGGCCGGGAGCACCCGCATCGCGGGCTCCCAGCGCTCCACCGCGAGGCGCATCACCTGCGAGAGCAGCTCCGTGGCCCGCGCGGCGTCGCGCTCTCCCAGCGCCCGCGCCGCCGCCCGCCGCAGCACCTCGTGGCCGCCGTCCAGCGCGTCGAGCTGCTTCACCACCCGGGTCGCTTCGTCGGCCGCGGCGCGCTCCAACGACGTCACCGGGTGACGGCGCTGGCCATGGGCACCGCGCGCGCCGAGACCCGAACCGAGAAGCCCTTGAGGTCCGGCGGGTACTCCGTGAAGGCCACCACGAAGCTGGCCAGCCCACCCGGCGGCACCGGCCTGGCGCGCTTCTCCACCTTGCGCTGGAGCGCCTCGAGGGCGTCGGCGGTGTCGACCTGATGAAGCTCCTCGGGCGTCGCGGGCTCGTCGCCGACGAACGACTCCGACGCGCGCACCACCTTGCCGTTCTCGACGATCTCGGCGCGCACCACCAGCTTCGCGCCGGCCTCGCTGCGGTTGGCCACCTCACCGTGGACATAGAAGATCGCCCGGCCCGCGCGGGTGTCGTAGAGGCCGTTGGTGACGTCGATCGCCACGAAGGGCGCCGACGGCGCGAAGGTGCTCTTGAGGTTCTCCGCCGAGAGCGAGTCGAGCGACACCTTCCCGTCGTTCAAGTAGGCGCTGCCCACCACCACCAGGCCCATCACCAGCGCGGCGGCGATGGCCACGTTGACGAAGATGCCCACCACGCCGCGGCGGCGTCTCCGGGGCTCCTGCACCGCGGGGATCGACGACGAGGTGGGAGAGGTCGGGGTGATGGGCACCGCCGCCACCGGCATGGGGTTCTCGAGCGACGGCGGCGGCACGTCGGCGAACAGCGACTCCTCGGTGGGCGCCGGCGCCACCCCAGGCAGCGTGGGCTGCGCCGGCAGGTCGAACATCGCGCGCGCGGTGACGCCGTCGAAGTTGGGCAGCGTCGGCGAAGGTGCCTCTTCGGCGCCTCCCAGAAAGCCGCCGCTGTCCCAGGCCGGCACCTGGGCGACTCCGGGGTCTGCGCCGGGGCGGCGGCCCCCAGCGCGGCGAAGTCGAAGGCCGCGGGTGCGGGCGACGGCGAGGCGGTCGCCGACGGCGCGGCGAAGGCGGAGAAGTCGAAGGCTGCGGGCTCCGCCGCGGGCGACCCACCGGGCGGTGCCGCGATGGCCGAGAAGTCGAAGGCACCCGGCGCGGGCGACGGCGAGGACTGCGGGTACGGAGGCGGCGCGCTGCCGAGCGCGGGCACCGACATCGTGGCGCTTCCGGCGTCGAAGGCGGGTGGCTCCACCGGGCTGCGCTCTGGCGCGCGCGAAGCGGCGATGCCGGCGAGGAACACGCCGGGCCGGGTCAGCTCGGCGTCGGGCGGAGGCGCCGTGGGCGCACCGAAGCGCGCGAAGGGGTCCGCCTTCGGCGTCGGAGCGAAGCTGGGCGGAAGCGCGGGCGACTGCGCCGTCGCCGGCTGCGCCATGTCGCGCGTGACCCGGAAGGTGTGGCCGCACTTGTTACAGCGAACCTTCACGCCCTTGTCGGTGACCTTCTCGTCAGGGATCTTGAACCGGGTCTGACACTGCTCGCACTTGACGATCATGGAAGCCTGCGCCCGACTGTACAGGGTTCTGAGCGAAATCGCGTGGTTGGCAGTCGCAGGGTGAGGTGCTACAGCCACCTCTCTTCTTTCCCCGGGAAGCTTTTGAAATGAGTGAAGCCGAAGCCGTTCACGAGCCGAAGATCATCAAGCGCTACACCAACCGCAAGCTCTACGACACCGTGGAGAGTCGGTACGTGACGCTCGATGAGATCGCCGAGATGGTCAAGCAGGGCGCGGAGGTCAAGATCATCGACAACCGCACCAAGGAGGATCTCACCAACGTGACGTTGGCGCAGATCGTCTTCGAGGAAGAGAAGAAGCAGAAGCAGATGCCGCTGTCCGTGCTGCGGGAGATCATCCGCCAGCCGGGCGAGCGCATCAACGAGTTCATCCACACCCAGGTCAGCCCCCGCGTCGACGCCATCCGCGAGCAGGCCGGCGCGCGCATCAACACGCTCCTGGGCCGTGAGCACGACGAAGAGGTCTCGCCGCAGGCGCTGCTCCAGCAATCGCAGAAGGTCTTCGAGACGTGGCAGGCGCGCCTCGACGAGCGCGTGAAGACGGTGGTGGAGGGGCTGGTCGGCAACCTGCCCGCCCTGGGCAGGGACCTCTCCACCCTGATGACCCGCATCGAGACCCTCGAGGCGAAGCTGAAGGCGCTCGAAGAAGCGCCTCCGCCGCCGCCTCCGGCCCCAGCGAAGTCGAAGAAGAAGTAGCCCCAACGGGCGCTGTGGCATCGTGTCGCAGGCCCCGCGGCGCGCGGCGTGACATCTGTCACGCATGCTGCGGGCTCCGCGCGTCAGTCTGTGTCTGCTGCTCCTCGCCGGGGCCGCGCCGCGCATCGCGGAGGCCGCCGCGTGTTGCATGTCTGCCGCGGTGGTGGGCAACGGCCGCCTGGCGGTGTGGGAAGACGCGGCCGCCGGGCTGGTGACCGGCTGGAGCCACGGCACCGGTCGCTGGGACACCGCCGGGCAGTTCCGGCCCGCAGCC
>CALNBU010000098.1 GCA_937875615.1 uncultured Archangium sp. | reverse complement strand
GAGTGGAACGCGAGGTACTCGGAGTCCTGCCGGGTGGTGGTGAGGCCGAGGAAGTGCGAGCGATGGTCGATGGAGATGTCGACCAGGTCCTGGATCACCCGCAGCACCTTCGAGGTGTTGATGGGGCGCTGCTTCCGCAGCGACTCGAAGTACTTGCGCACGAAGAAGACGGCGCGGCCGTAGCAGGTGAGCGCGTACTTCTTCCGGTCGAGCTTCGACTCGCTCTCGTCCTTCTCGTTCTCGAGCTTGTCCTTCAGCTTCGACCACTTCGCCAGCTTGAGCGAGATGAGCTTCTTGCCTGCGACGCCGTCCTCATCGGCCTGGTCCGACTGCTCCTTGCTGAAGATCCAGATGAAGTTCTTCAGCTCCGGCACCGACACCGAACGCAGGAGGGTGATGCCGCCCACGTCCTTGCTGCGGAGCTCCTCGAGCAGGGTGCGCACGTTCTCCAGCGCGCTCATGTCGACCTTGACCAGCATGCCGTTCAGGTAGAACGACTGCTTCACCCCCATCAGCTCCAGCTTGCCGTCCTTCTGGATGACCTGGTTCATCGTCTCCTGGAGCTGCAGCAGCGGCTTCTCGAAGACGTGGTTGTCGGTGTCGTACATCTTCACCGAGCGGAGCAGCATGTAGAGCGCCGAGATGAGCGTCCGCCCGGCGACCTGGAGCTTCTCGCTGTGTTCTCGCGCGAACTGATCCGGAGAGGCGTCGTCGGCGTCGGTCGCGCGGGTGACGGAGATCTCAGACATGTTGGCTCCCCTGCTCGTTGCCGAAGAGCTGTTTGCGCACCCGGTTCAGCGCGACGCGGGCGGCGTTGGTGACCTCCGGGGGCTGCGCTTTGTCGTCGGTGATCTCCTGGAGCAGCTTGGCGGTCTGGATGGTGCCCGCGCCGCTGAGGCCGGCGATGGCCAGCAGCTTGTCCTCGGCCACCTTCTGTTTGTTGAAGAGGCCGGCCTTCTGATTCAGCACGGTCTGGAAGAACTGGATGGCGCCGGTCATGCCGGTGGAGCCGAGCGCCGTGTAGATGGCCTCCTTCTCTTCCGGCTTCTTGTCTTCGAAGTGCTTCTCTTTCACCAGGCGCATGAAGTCGAGGTAGGCCTTCTCCCGGTCAAACTCCGGCAGCACCCGCGCGGCCTGCATGCGGACCTGCAGCTGCGGGTCATCGAGCAGCGTGGCGATGAGCGCGCGCGCCTGCCCGGTGCGGCCCCGCGCGATGATCGACATCACCTCCAGCTTGAGCGCGAGGTTCTTGCTGCCCAGCGCGGTCTGGAAGAACCGGAGCTTGTCGGGGTGGTTCGAACGGTCGAGCACGTAGACCATGTCTCGCTGGGTCTGCGGGCTGGCTGTCGCGCCGAGCTTCTCGACGAACAGCTCCGGTCGCTGTCGCGCATAGACGACCAGCGCGTCGCAGAGCAGCACCCGGTTCTCCGGGAGCTGGATGACCTCCAGGGTGTTGAGCAGCGGCTCCGCGGCGTCGAGGGAGAGGTTGGCCAGGTACTTCACGACGTCCTGGGGGCTCTTGAGGCGCGCGTACTTGAGGATCTCTCCGATGCGGTTGAGGCGCTGCTCTTCACCCATGCGCTGCAGGAAGCCCTGGAGCAGCTGCTCGATGGTGCTCTCCGGCCCCGCGCGCTGCGCCATGGCCCGGAGCTTGAGCACCACCTGGTTGATGACGGTGAAGTCCTCTTGCAGCAGCATGGCGTCGAGGAGCTGGCTGAACATGTCGGCCAGCACCGCCACGTCGGTCACGCCGGTCTCCACCACCTGGAAGATGGCGGAGAGCAGCTTGGGGAAGAGTCGTGCGTTCTCTTCCTCATGCACCTCGTGTTGGAGCCTGGCCTTGAGATCGGGGGTGGCGGTGATGCCGGTGATGACCACGCCGCGCATCTGCTCGACGTTGTCCATCTGCATCTCGAGATCTTCGGCCGAGAGCCGCGCGAAGCGGATGTAGTCCTCGCTGTTGGTGCGGAGCCTGCGCTGCAGGTAGTCGACGATCTTGTCGACCTCCACCTGCACCTCCTCCTCCGACATCTCCTCGACCTTGAAGCCCTCCACCATGATGTATTCGAAGTTGGGGAGCTGCGCGCGCCACAGCTGGGCGTTGAT
>CALNBU010000097.1 GCA_937875615.1 uncultured Archangium sp. | reverse complement strand
CCGGGCGCAAAGAGGGCTGAAGGAGGCTGGCCTGGCTCGCATGGAGTTCCACACCACCGACGGGAACCTGCCGGTGCATCGGTTGTTCACGCCGGAAGAGATTCTCTCTACGGAGGTGGCGCTGGCGAGGGTCTGGGTGCGCTCGGCGGAGGTGCGCGGGTGATGGAAGACGCCGACATCGCCATCGCGATCAAGTACGACAAAGAGCGGGACAACGCGCCGCGCGTGGTGGCCAAGGGCATGCGGCTCAAGGCGGAGCAGATCCGTGAGATCGCCAAGGCCGCGGGGGTTCCGTTCATGAAGAACACCACGCTGGCGGGGGCGCTCTACCGGGTCGACGTGGGCCAGGAGATCCCCGAAGAGCTGTACGACGCGGTGGCCGAGGTGCTGAACTTCGTCTACGCCCTGCAGCAGCAACAACAGGGCCCGAAACGTTGATAGAGAGTCGAGGCTGAAATGGCGAAAGTCGGAGGACAACCCCCAGCGCCGGCGTGGCCGTGGGGCGGACCGCGCGAGGTCCGTGGACGGCTGGTCGACCGCACCCAGCTCGAGCGGAAGAACGTCCGGAAGAAGGGCGATCCGAAGAATCCCGCGCTGGCCTCGGCGGCGCTGCTCGACTTCATCGGTCCTGCGCACTCCGCCGATGAGCTCCGGTTGCCGATGCCGCCGGGCCCCGCTGGCCACGACGCCGACATCGAGAGCTACACCGATCGCGGCCCGCTCGGCTCCGTCGCGGAGCGCCTGTCCGAAGACGAGCGGGAGGCCTTGCAGCGCGGCCTGGGCGCGCTGCGCGCGGCGCCGGATCGGGTCGAGCGGCTCAAGGCGCTCCTGACGCGCGAAGAGGCGATGCTGGAGCTGGTGAGCGGGGTCTCCTCCGACATGGCCGAGATCGAGCGCCGCCGTCGCGAAGAGACCATCGAAGAGGGGTACTGAGCGTGAGCGACGCGGGGTTGGCACAGCGCCTCCAGAAGTGGGCCGATGGCAAGGCCACGCTCAAGGAGGTCCGCGGCTACACCGATGAGGAGCTCTATTCCATCGCGCGGACCGGCTACTTCTTCTTCTACCAGGGCAAGTTGAACGAGGCGCGCACCGTGTTTCAGGGGCTCTACGCCATCAATCCGCTCGACGCGTATTTCGCCAAGGCGCTCGGGGTCGTGGAGATGGCCGCGGGAAATCCTGCTGGGGCGGTGGCGGCGTACGACGTGGCACTGAAGCTCGCTCCCACTGATCCGCAGGCCTGGCTGGGGAGGGCGGAGGTCAAGCTGCTGCAGGGCCTCAAGCAACAGGCCCTCGAAGATCTGCGGCGGGGGCAGCAGCACGCAAAGCCAGAAAGCCAGGAAATTCAAAAGATTACGGCGTTGATGCAGGCCGCCATGAAGCGCTGATAAAATCGCACGCAACACAGGCACAGCGGCTTCGATAATGTCCGCAGTAACACCGAAGAAATTGTTCTTCGGCACAAGTCATCGAAAAGGAGCATCACCATGGGCGGTATTGGCAAGGCTATTGGCAACGTTGCGAAGCAGGTCCTCCCGAAGATCGTCAGCGCCGTTGCTCCTGGTGCGACGAGCCTCCTCAAGAACGTGGTCGGCGACCTGTTCACCAAGGGTGGCAACTTCCTGAACAACCTCGCGGGCAACCTGCCTGGTCCTCTGGGTGGGCTCGCGCAGAGCCTGCTCGGGCAGGCGCTCCCCGCCCTGCAGAACCTCGCGAACAACGGCATCGAAGGCCTGATCGGCAAGCTCGCCAACGCCGTCACCGAGCGCTTCGCGCCGGGCGCGGGCAACGTCGCGACGCCGGGTCTCTCCGACCGTGGCGCGGACATCGCCAAGGAGAGCGCTCCGGCCACCGCCGTCGCCTCCGACAAGGCCGCGGCCACGAGCTCTGGCAGCGACGGGTACCCCGAGTTCAAGGGTGACCCGGACTCGCTGAAGGACCAGGAAGCGCACAAGAAGGCGGTGTTCCAGTACCAGCAGCGCTTCACCATGATGCAGGAGATGTTCACCACGATGACGCAGATGCTCCGCGCGAACGCGGACATCGCGCTCTCGATGGCGCGCAACATCCGCTGAATCGTTTCTTCGTTGTCCAACCGACTGGCACCTCAGGTGTCAGTCGGTTTTTTTTGCGTGAATGGGCACTCGTACTGTGCTCCAGTTTCCAGAGCTGCGTTTCTACCGCTCAACGAGAGGTTACATGTCCGATACGGAAGAAAAGGCGAACGGCACAGAGATCAAGCAGGCTGTGACGCCGAACTGGAAGGAACTGCTCTACAACGACAAGCGCAAGGCCATGCTCGAGGCGGGTGAGATCTCCCTTCGCGAGTACCACGCCATCAGCGCGCCCGAGATGCTGCAGATGGCGATGATCGGGTTTCGCCTCTACGAACAGGGGAAGTACAGCGAGGCAAAGACCATCTTTTCCGGGCTGATTCAGCTCGAGCCGTTTGAGCCCTATTACCTCACGGCGCTGGGGGCGGTTTACCTCGCGGAGGAAGA
>CALNBU010000096.1 GCA_937875615.1 uncultured Archangium sp. | reverse complement strand
GGCCGCTGGTGTCCGGCGCCGAGGCCTACGGGCTGCTGCCGCGCGCCCGGAGCCTGCGCGCACCGGCCGTCTCTCCTCCCGGCCTCGAGGTCGCGGCGGCGCAGGTCCAGCTGCCGGTGGCGCCGCCGCCCGCGCTCCCCGCGACGCGCTACCGGCCCGACCGCAGCTTCCACGCGCAGGTCGAAGAGGCCGAGCGGGAGATCATCATCGGCGCGCTGCAGTTCGCGAAGGACAACGCCACCGAGGCCGCCCGGCTGCTCGACCTCGAGCGCGGGCACTTCTACAAGAAGCTCAAGGCCCTCGGCCTCAAGCGCGCGGGCGGAGAGACCAGCTTCAACGAGACGTAGAATTCACGCGCGGCGGCGGTACATTGTGCTGGTGATGCGTTCGACGTTGTTCATCTTCCTCGTGCTGAGCGGCTGCGAGTGGGCCTGGGACGATCAGAACTTCACCCGCGAAGAGGTGCCTCGCTACCGCGCTCACGCCGAGCACCCCGCGCCGGCCGACAACCCCGTCCGGCTCAAGGTGATGACCTGGAACGTGAAGTACGGCGCCTGCCGCGTCGACTTCTGGTTCGACTTCTGGGGCGACCGGACCCAGCTCGCGCAGCCCGAGGTGGAGAAATGCCTGCACGGCATGGCCGGGCTCATCCGCGAGTACAACCCCGACGTCTTCATGGCCGAGGAGATCGAGGTCGGCAGCAAGCGCAGCGCCTACATCGACATGGTGCGCTTCTTCCTCGAGAACACCGACCTGCGCTACGCGATGTACGGAGAGACCTGGGACGCCTCCTACGTACCCTCGGAGGGCGTGGGCCGCATCGACCTCGGCAACGCCATCTTCTCGCGCTACCCCATCGTGAAGGCCGAACGCATCAAGCAGGACGACCGCACCGACCAGGACGGCATCACCAGGGCCTTCTACATTCACCGCGCCATCTCCCGCGCGGAGATCGACCTGGGCGACCGGCGCGTGGCGGCCTTCGCCGTGCACACCGAGGCCTACGACTTCGATGGCACCAAGCAGAAGCAGATCAAGCAGATCCACGACGTGCTCCAGGAGGAAGCGCTCCCCTGGGTGGCCGGCGGCGACTGGAACGAGCTGCCGCCGGTGTGTGACGAGTCGGCGGAGCCTGGCTCGCCCGACAGCTGCGAGGGCCGCCTGCGCCTCTCTGAGTTCCTCGACGAGCGGGCCAGCGCGAAGGGCACGGCCTACGAGCAGCCGCCGTACACGCCCTCGGTGCTCAAGCCGTACTACGACGACTTCACGCCCAGCATCCCGCTGGCGCGCTACGGCGAGGGCGACGACGCGCAGCGCCCCTACTTCACCCACTCCGTGTTGGGCCCCGACAGCGTCAACGACGAGGGCGTGGCCGGCTGGTGGAATCGAACGCTCGACTACCTCTTCATCCGCCGCGGGGAGAGCTGGACCGACGCCGACGTGCTGCAGGAGCCCGGGCGCCTGGGCATCACCTCCGACGCGCCGAGACTGTCTGACCACGCCGCGGTGGTGGGAACCTGGGAGCTGCCATGAGGACCGTGATCATGTTGTCCGCGCTCTGCGCGACGGTCGCCGCGGCGGAGCCCCGCCCGGCCCGTGACACCGCCGACGTCGGCGACCGCAACGCCTGGAGCTTCGGCATCTTCAACCCGCTGCGCTACGCGTTCCACGACCGCTTCGAGCTGCAGGTCAGCCCGCTGTTCTTCTTCGTCGCGCCACACATCGACGCGCGCTTCGCCATCCTGAAGGAGACCAAGGGCGGCAACCGGTACCCCTTCGGCGTGCGCCTCACGGCCGAGGCCGGCCTGCTCTACCCCACCCTGGCCATGCGCCTGGCGAAGGGCTTCCTCTTCCCGGCGTGGGAGACCTCGCAGAACGACGTCGGCCACATGCTGGTGCCCCGGGTGGGCCTCGTGGTCTCCGGCGACTTCTTCAAGTACGACGTGTTGACGTTCCGCATCGACGCGCTGCTGCGGATCCCCATGGGGCCCAACAGCGCCACGCCGCTCAACTCGTTCCTGGCGCCGCTCGACATCCTCTTCGCCGCGCCGCTCACCGGCTTCCTCGGGCGCCTCGGCGGCGCGTACGATCACGCCTTCGGAGACCACCTCCGGCTGCGCGGCGAGGTCAACGTGTACCTCACCGGCACCCAGGGGAACCTCCACGTCGACGGGCGCAGCGTGGGCGCCATCGCCGAGATCTCTCCGTGGATCGCCACCGCCCACCTGGGGCGAACTACGACCGCGGCGAGACCGAGGTGCGGACCGGCGACGACGGCTTCAGCGAGCGCGTCCGCATCCGCAGCAACAACATCCTCCCCACCATCGACTTCATCTGGGCAGGCTTCTAATCAGGCGAGGCCTACGGCCCGGAACTCGATGGCCAGCCCCCGATGCGGGTGACGCCGCACCCGCGGCGTCACGATGGTGTGGCAGGTGGCGCAGAACGCGCGCGCACCGTCGGGAGAGAACCGGAGCTCCAACGTCCCCTCGCACACCAGGCAGGCGCCGGTGAGCTGGAGTTCAGCCGTGGTCTCGTTGATGACGCGCACGTCGTTCAGCATGGGCCACAGGTACAGCAGTGGCGCGCCACCGCAAGCCGCCTGAACGCGCAGTCACTCGCGGAAGAGCGCGGTGAGCGCGGGCCCGAAGCTCACCGCCGGCACCTTCACGCCGCGCGCGCGGGCCTCGTCGAAGAGCACCTTCGCCAGCTGGAGCTCCCGCAGCACGCGACCTTCGATGAGATTCACCGACGGCGCGTCGCCCTCGTAGTCCGCAGGGTTGAGCGCCACCTCGGCGGCGCCGGTCAACACCTCCAGCGCGGCCCAGGCAGAGTTGAGCCGGGCCTCCGTCAGCCCCACGTCATCGGCCAGCGCCTCGGTCACCTCGTCGCGGCGCAGCTTCACCGCCAGGTCGATGGTCGCGGTGAGCGAGTCCTGCACGTCGGACGCCGACCGCTCGCTCTTCGGCGCTGCTTCATCGACCGCGGCGTGGATGGCCTGGCGACCGCCGGCCACCGCACGGATGAGCCGCGCCAGCTCGCGCCGCGCGTTCGCCGCCAACGACAGCGCCGCGCCCCGGGCCGTATGACGGCTGGCAGGGGAGCCGTCGGTGCGCGCCACCTCGTCTTCCAACAGCACCAACAGTTCGCAGAGGTAGGCGAGGCGCCGGCGCGAGTAGGCCACCTGCGTGTCATCACCCAGCGACCGGGCCAGCACCGCCACCGCCTTCTCCGCCTCGCGGATGACCTCTCCGGCCTTCGTCTTCTCGCCCCACGCGGAGCTCTGCTCGTCGCTGAAGGACGCCCGGTAGGCGAGCCGGAGCTTGCCCGTCAGGGCCGGCAGCGAGGCGAGCGTCGTCACCGCCGCCGACTCCCGTGGCTTCGCTGAGCCAGACTGCTTCGTCGGTCGCTGCTTCTTCACCGCGGACTTCGTCACGCGCTTCTTCTTGGCTGCCATCAGGTCCCCTCCTTCAACGGCGGATGAGCCCGGGAGTCTGCTTCAGGTGGCCACCGCCGACCACCGTTTCATGCGCGGCTCAGACCAGCACGCGCCGGTAGACGAGGCGGCCACGCACCGCGTCGGCCATGGCCAGCAGCGCGCCATCGGCCATCACCCGGTGCACCCCGGAGAGCGATGGAGAGACCTCCACCACCCCGCCGTGCCGCACGCGCTGCGCGTCGGCGGCGCTCACCTCCAGCGCCGGGATGTCACGCAGCGCCTCGAGCAGGCTGAGCAACGGCGAGGCGCTGGTCACCTCCGCCAACGGCACCGCCTGAGCCAGCGTGAAGGGGCCGCTGTGCGTCCGGCGCAGCGCGCACAGGTGGGCGCCACAGCCCAACGCCTCGCCGAGCTCCGCCGCCAGGGTGCGCACGAAGAAGCCCTTGCTGCAGCGCACCGACAGCTTCACCTCGTCGGCCGAGAAGTCGCGCAACGTCAGCTCGTACACCGTCACCTCGCGCGGCTGCCGCTCGACCTCCTCACCGGCGCGCGCCAGCTCATAGAGTCGCTTCCCGCCCACCTTCACCGCCGAGTACATGGGCGGGATCTGCGGGAAGGTTCCCCGGAAGCGCGAGAGCGCGGCCTCCAGCAGCTCGCGCGTCACCGGCGGGATCTCACGGGTCTGCAGCACCTTCCCTTCCGCGTCGAGCGTGTCGGTGGTGGCGCCGAGCTTCACCGTGGCGTCGTAGGCCTTGGTGGCCTCGGTGATGAACTGGGCGATGCGGGTGGCGTCGCCCACGCACACCGGGAGCACCCCGGTGGCCATGGGGTCGAGCGTGCCGGTGTGGCCGACCTTCTTGACCCCCAACGCGCGGCGCACCTGATGCACCACATCGAAGGAGGTGAGGCCACCGGGCTTGTCGACCACCAGCAGGCCGTGCATCGCGGCTACCAGCCCTCTTTCGCTTTCACTTCCTTCAGCAGCCGCTCGATCTTGTCGCCCTCGTCGAGCGAGCCATCGAAGGTGAAGTACACCTCCGGGCTGATGCGCAGCTTGACCTTCTTGGTCACCTCGCGGCGCACGAAGCCCTTGGCCGCGTCGAGACCGGCCTGGGTCTCGGCCTTCTTCTCGTCGCTGCCGATCATCGAGTAGTAGACGCGCGCCACCGAGAGGTCCGGCGAGACCTTCACGCCGGTGATGGTGATGAAGCCGACGCGTGGATCATGAATCTCACCGCGGGTGAGCAGCTCGGCCACCGCCGCTTGAATCTCCGCCGCGACTCGTTCGGGTCGTATCGATGCCATGACGCTTCAGTCCTTTTCCCAGTCGCGACGATTGCGGAGGTTGCGCGCCTGCGCCCGCGCCTCGTCGAGGTTCACTTCACGCTTCTTCTGGCTCCCCTTCGGCCGCGGCGCCGAAGGAGCCGGCGGAGCGACCGCCCGATGTCGATCCTCCCATGAGCCCAGGCCCTCCGCCTCCGCCAGCGAGCGCTCTCCACGGGGAACGGTCAGGTGACGGAACTCTTCGCTCAGCGAGGCGCCCCCCGAGAGGATGTCCGCGAAGGGCACCACCTCGAGCTCCTTGTGGGCCACCGGCGCGATGTAGATGTCGTCCATGAACTGGACGATCTTGTTCATCATCTCGCTGACGTGACGGCGCTCGTTCGCCACCACCGCCAGGCCGACCACCGCGCGGCTCCACGCCTCGTTGTCATCGACCTCCGCGACCGCGACGTTGAACTTCGCCTTCACCCGATCGGTGACACGCCGCAACACCTGCCGCTTGGCCTTCAATGAGCCAGCGGCAGGGATGTCCAACGTGACGCGCGCAACACACACAAACATGAACGTGCTCCTTCAGACGAAGGTGGCCGGCGTGTGCTGACGGGTCAGTTGAGCGACGGGCGGGTCTCCTCCACCTCGTAGGCCTCGATGAGGTCCCCGACCTGGAGGTCGGAGAAGCCGTCTACGCCGATGCCGCACTCGTAGCCCATGGTGACCTCCTTCGCGTCGTCCTTGAACCGCTTGAGCGAGGCCAACTTGCCCGCGAAGAGCGTCTTGCCCGCGCGGACCACCTTGAGGCTGGCGCCGCGGCGGATGACTCCGTCGAGCACCGACGAACCGGCGATGGTCCCCAGCTTCGGCACGTTGAAGAGGTTGCGCACCT
>CALNBU010000095.1 GCA_937875615.1 uncultured Archangium sp. | reverse complement strand
CAATGCGCCGGGCGTACCACCGTGCCCTTCTGGAAGCGCCTCGAAGGAGAGCCGCGAGGGGTCCATCTCCGCCTCGGCGCCGAACACCAGCGCGGACGGCGCGCCGCCGCGCCCGGCTCCATCGCCCCGCGCACCGCGAGAGCCGTGCCCGTCACCCCGCGCCGCTGAGGCCTGCTGCGACCCTTCTCCGAAGGGCTTCGCCAACGCCTGTTGTCGCGCGGCCAGAGCCCGCTGGAGCTCCGAGAGCCGCTGGGCAGCGCGGCCCTGCTCGCCCCCCGGCTGGCCCTCGCCGGGAGCCCGCGCCTCACCCGGCGACGCCTCCCCGCCGTCTGCGCTCAGGCCCGCCAGCGCCTCTCGCAGCGACGCCTCCTCCTCGACGGACGCACCGTCGGCCAGCGCCAGCAGCACGCGCTCCAGGTCTTCCTGCGCCCGGCTCATGGCCGCCGACGGCCCGGCCTGCGCCAGGGCTTCCTGCAGGTGCTTCGCCGCGGCCTCGGCCTGCGCCAACGCCCGCGACGCCTCCGTCGCCTGGCGGTCGAGCTGTTGGTCGAGGGCGTCGGCCGCCTCCCAGTCGGCGGCGTCGAAGGTCTGCTCCGCCAGCTCTTCCTGCAGGCGCTCGAGCTCCTCGCGCAGCGCCCCGGCCCCGGACTCCTCCACCATCACCGCCTCGAGCTTCGTCGCCAGCTCGTCGACCCGGGTGGCCGCCGCGGCGTTGGGCGCGCGCAGCGTGGGCCGCCGCGGCGGCACCAGCAGACCGGCGGCCACGAAGAGCGCCGCCAGGGCCAACAACCCCAGAGGCCTGCGCACCGCCACCGGCGGCAGCGGCAGCGCGTGCAGCGCGCGGTTGAGACCCAGCTCCCACTCACCCAGCGGGACCTCGAGGCGCGTCAGCAACAAGCCGCCCGCACCGGCCTGGCGGTCGGCGATGACCGCGGCCTCGCGCTCGGTCACGGCCCGCACCCGCGCCAGCCACCAGGTGACGAGCCCCGCCCCCAGCAGCGCCAGCGCGCCCACCACCACCGCGCCCTGCACCACCAACGCCCGCCAGAGGACGAAGACAGTGGCCGCGACCCAGCACGGCGCCACCGCCGCGCTCACCCAGCGCGCGACGTTGAGGCGCCGCTGCACGCGTCGGATACGAGCGCGCACCGCGGCTCTGCGTCTCTCTTCGCCCGCCGCCATGAAGGTGTGCGCAGCCTAACGCCGCGCCCCGCGCTTTCGTTCCCGAAACTTCGGCGCAACCACCGCCCGGCCCGCGCATCCTCCGCCGCGACCATGCAGCGACTGTCTTCCGAAGCCCTCGACCAGCTCTTCCTCCAGGCCCGCACCCATCAGAAGTGGCTCGACCGCCCGGTCCCCGACGCCCTCCTCCGCGAGCTGTACGAGCTGGCGAAGCTGACCCCCACCGCCACCAACAGCCACCCCACCCGCTACCTCTTCGTCAAGAGCGCCGAGGCCAGGCGCGTGCTCGCCGAGGCGCTGCCTCCCAGCAACGTCGAGAAGATGCTGAAGGCGCCGGCCACCGCGGTGGTGGCTTGGGACGAGCGCTACCACGCGCAGATGCCGAAGCTCTTCCCGGCGCGGGGCGAGGCGCTGGCCGCGGCCTGGGCCACCCAACCGACGGCCGCCCGCGACGCCTGGGTGCTGCAGAACACCGGGCTCGAGGCCTCCGCCCTCATCTACGCCGCGCGGGCGCTGGGCCTCGACGCGGGCCCCATGGGCGGCTTCGACAAGGCCAAAGTCGACGCCACGCTCCTGGCCGGCACCGGCTGGCACTCGGTGCTGTTGGTGAACCTGGGCTACGGCGATGCGGCGCAGCTCCCTCCGCGCCTGCCACGCCTCGACTTCGACGAGGCGGCGCGCATCGCCTGAGGCCCGCGCGACGCCTTGACGCGTCGCGTTTCCACAGACAGTTCGACGGCGCACGTTTCTTTGTTACGTGGACCGCTCCGTGCGCCTGCTCCTGCTCGCCTTCTCGCTCTACGCCGTCGCCGCGCTGGGCCAGGCGGCGCCGAAGCCCCCGGTGCTCCTGAAGCAGGTGCCACCCGAGTACCCGGCCTCGCAGCTCGACGCGGGCGTCGACGCCGACGTGCTGCTGGAAATCGACATCGGCGACGACGGCCGGGTGATGCAGGTCAACGTGATGGAGAGCGCGGGCGCAGACTTCGACGCCGCCGCGGTGAGCGCCGCGCAGCAGCTGGAGTTCGAGCCCGCGGAGTACGACGGCAAGCCCATCGCCGTGCGCATCCAGTACCGGAGCCGCTTCTTCGCGCCGGTGCCCGAGCCGGTGGAGCTGCCCGACGCCGGCCCTTCGACTGGCGTGGTGAACCTCAGCGGGACGCTGGCGGCGGCGGGCACGCGCGAGCTCATCGTGGGGGCGCAGGTGACGGTGGGCGACCTCACCACCGACTCCGACGACCAGGGCCGCTTCGAGCTGAAGGACCTCCCCCCGGGCGAGGTGGAGGTGACGGTGGTGGCGCCGGGCTTCGAGAAGCTGACCGAGACCGAGACCATCGCCGCCGGCGAGCGCACCGAGGTGCGCTACGTGCTGCGCGCCGACGCGGACCCCAACGTGACGGTGGTGCGGGCCACGCGGGAGCGCAAGGAGGTCAGCCAGGTGAAGCTGACCGCGCAGGAGTTCCGCATGGTGGCGGGCACCCGCAACGACGCCTTCAAGGTGGTGCAGAGCCTCCCCGGCGTGGCGCGCTCTCCCTTCGGGGGCGCGGCCCTGGTGGTGCGCGGCAGCAAGGCCTGGGACTCGCGCATCTACGTCGATGAAATCCAGATTCCGCAGCTGTTCCACTTCGCCGGCCTCAACGCCACCTTCAACACCGCGATGGTGGAGAGCATCGCCTTCACGCCCGGGAACTTCGGCGCCGACTTCGGCCGCAGCATCGGCGGGCTGGTGCAGGCCGAGGTGCGCACGCCCTCCAAGACGAAGGTGCACGGCTCCGTCGACGTCAACCTGCTCGACGTCTCGGCGCACCTGGAGACGCCGGTGTCGAAGGACTGGAGCGTGGCCGCCGCCGGGCGCTTCGGGCTCGCGCAGTGGACCGTGCCCGCGGCCATCAGCGCCTTCGCCTCGCCGCAGGCGCAGCAGCAGCTGGGCTTCGCGCGCGCGCCGGAGTTCTGGGACTACCAGCTGCGCGTGGAGCGCCGCGAGCCCAACAGCCGCAACCGGGTGTTCATCGCCGCCTTCGGCTCGTCGGACCGCTGGGCCTTCCTCCGCGCCAACGCCTTCACCGACAACGACATCGAGGGCAACCAGGGCGCGGCCAACAACAGCCAGCTCTACAACCGCCTGGTGGTGGGCCTCGACCACCGCCTCGGCAGCCGCGTCACCCTCATCTCGCGCAACGCGGTGGGCTTCGACCGCAGCGAGCAGCAGGGCACCACCAACGAAATCTTCTACCGCTCCACGCTGGTGCCGGTGCAGCTGCGCGAGCGCGTGCGCATCGACATCCCCGAGGCGAACCTGGTGCTGGGCGCGGGCGTCGACAGCCTCATCACCCCGGCCTTCCTCGACGCGCAGCAGCCGCCGCCCTTCGCCGCCAACCAGTTCCCCGACCCCTACGTCACCCGGCGGTTGATCTCCGCCACCGAGCGCACGGTGTACGTCGAGCCGGGCATCTTCGCCGAGGCCACCTGGACGCCGGTGGAGCGACTCTCCATCAACGGCGGCGTGCGCGTCGACGGCGAGCTGGTGGTGATGAAGAAGGCCTGGGTCAACCCGCGCATCTCCGCGCGCTACGCCGTGCTCGAGGACAGCACCAGCTGGCTGTCGCTGCTGGCGGTGAAGGCCGGCGCGGGCCTCTACCAGCAGCCGCCCGACTACCGCACGGGGCTCCTCTCGCCCACCTTCGGCAACCCCGACCTCAAGCCCGAGGCCGCCGCGCACTTCATGGCCGGCGTGGAGACGCGCTTCTTCGACCTCGTCGACTTCAACGTGCAGGGCTACTTCAAGTACCTCTACGACCAGTCGCGGCAGGTCTTCGCCACCGGCAGCATCACCGGGAGCGACCTCAACATCGCCGGCGCGGGCGGCCACTACGAGAGCCGCGGCTACGGCATGTCGTACGGCGCGGAGTTCCTGCTGCGGGTGCGCCCCACCCGCTACTTCGTGGGCTGGGTCGCCTACACCTTCTCGCGCTTCGAGCGCGACTACTACGGCGGGGTGCTCTACGCGCCGGGCCCGCTCGACCAGCCGCACAACCTCATCGTGGTGGGCAGCTTCACCCTGCCCTACGGCTTCAACATCGGGCTGCGCTTCCGCTACGCGTCGGGGCCGCTGGTGACGCCGGTGCTCGGCTCGCTCTTCGACGCCAACGGCGGCTACTTCGTGGCGCTGCCCCAGCTACCCTGGAGCCAGCGGCTCCCGGACTTCTTCCAGCTCGACGCGCGCATCGACAAGCGCTTCGTCTTCGACGCCTGGACCCTGGTGCTCTACGCCGACGTGCAGAACGTCACCAACCAGCAGAACCCCGAAGCGCTCTATTACAACTACGACTACACGCGCTCCGCGTACGTCACCGGCATTCCCATTCTGCCCACCATCGGTGTGCGAGGTGAGTGGTGAGACGACTCCTCCCCCTGTTGTTGCTGTCTGGCTGCAGCGCCCAGTTCACTCCGGAGACGGTGGTGAACTCGCTGCGGGTGCTGTCCCTGGTGGCCGAGCCCCCCGAGGTGCGCCCCGGAGAGACGTCCAGGCTGGAGGTCGAGTGGGGCGACCCCTCGCGCATCAACGAGCCCAGCACCGCCATCTGGGTCGGCTGCGACCCCGACCCGCTCGACCTCGGCCGCTCGGCCTGCAACGACGCCACCATGCTCATCGAGCCCACGCGCATCGAGCAGCTCCCCGAGGGCATGCGCCTGCTGGGCCTGGGCCAGGACATCGTCAGCTACACGCCGTCGGCCAGCTCCTTCGACGTGCTGCCGGCGGACGACGCGCGGAGGCAGACCGGCTCGGTGGGCCTGGTCATCGTCATCGTCATCGGTGAAGACGTGGGCTCGCAGCTCGAAGGTGAAGGGCTCAAGGAGATGCTGCAGCGCGTGCAGGACCGCAGCACCCCCGCCGCCATCGCCGTGTCCCGGGTGCTGGTGAGCGAGAAGACCTCCGGCCGCAACCAGAACCCGGTCATCGACGGGCTGACCTTCGACGGGCAGGTGCTGCCGCGCGGCGCGAAGCTGCAGGTGCGCGCCGGGCAGGAGGTGCAGCTGGGCGCTGCCATCCCCGCGTCGTCGCGCGAGACCTACGTAGAGCAGCTGCCCTCGGGCCCGGTGGAGCGCACCGAGACGGTGGTGGGCGCCTGGTACTCCATCGGCGGGCGCTTCAGCCGCGAGCGCTTCGAGGTGGGCGACGACAGCGCCACCACCTTCTACGCGCCGGGCCACCCCGACTTCCCGGACGACGTCGTGCCCGAGCGCCGCCTGGGCGAGCTGTGGTTGGTGGCGCGCGACAACCGCGGCGCGCAGGCCTACCGCACCTTCCGCTACTGGGTGTGCGACGAGGCCGCGCCGAGGCCGGAGGTCGCCAGCCTGACGCCCCCCGCCAGCGAGACCGAGGTGGCGGTGGTGCGCGGCGCTGGCATGGCCGGCGTGCTGGACGTGCTGGTGGGCGACGTGGCGATGACCAACGCCACCTATTCGGCGGCGCGCGACGCCTACGTGGGAGACCTGCCGGCGCTGCCGGCCGGCACCTACCCGGTGTCGGTGCGCGGGAAGAACTGCGAGAACTTCGACACCGGGCTGACCTACACGGTGCCCTGACGCTCCGCCGGCACCTGCTGCACCTGGTGCTGGTGCGACGTCACCATCGAGATGCCGGCCTCGCGGAAGATGTCCTGCACCGCGCCGTGCAGCCGCGAGCGCGTGTCGGCTACCGGCCCGCGGGGCGTCACGTGCGCCACCAGCTCGTACTCCACCGCGAAGTCCTGGAACATGCGCTGCCGCACGAAGGCGTGCGGAGTCAGCCCGCTCACCCGCTTCGCCGCCGCCAGCAACAGCTCGTGCGCGCGCTGCCACGGCACGTCGTAGCTCAACGTCACCAGCGCCGAGACCGAGGTGCCCTTGCCCTCGACGCCGCGGTCGAAGTTGTAGATGGCGCTCGCCACCACCACCGCGTTGGGCACCGTCACCTCGCGCCCGTTGGGCGTCAGCAGCTTCACCGAGAGCACGCCGAGCTCCTGCACCTGGCCCTCCACCTCGCCGACGCGCACCCAGTCACCGGGCGCCAGCGAGCGCGCGTAGACCAGCACCAGGCCTGACAGAATCTGGTTCACCACGCCGGTGGCGCCCAACGACAGCATCACGCCCACCAGCACGCTCAGCCCCTTGAAGGCCTCGGTGCCGGAGCCGGGGATGTACGGCCAGGCCACCACGCCGGCGAAGAGCCACAGCGCGATGACGCTCACGCGGCGGGTGGCCTGCAGCGTCTCCGGGTACAGGCCGCGCACCTGGAAGCGGCCGCGCTCCACCGCGTCGAGGAACGCCGCCACCATGCGCGTCAGGAACCGCGTCAGCACCACGATGACCGCCACCATGGCCAGCCCCGGCAACGCCGAGAGCATGCCGACGAGCACCCTGCGCGTCGCGCCGGAGAGCTGCTCGCCCAGCGTCTCGCCCAGCTCCCGGGTGAAGCCGAAGCGGGTCAACACGAAGACCAACCAGAGGTACCCCGCCAGCAGCACCGTCGCCCACACCACCACGTCCACCACGCGGCCCAGCGCCCGCCGCACCAGCACCCCCACGCTCCCCGCCTTCAACAGCTGCTTGGAGTCGAGCAGCCGGCGGTCGGCCAGCGCCTCCAGGCGCAGCAGCAACCACACCAGCAGTACGAAGACCGCGGTCGCGCCCAGCGCGCCGCCCACGTCGCGCCACAGCACGTGCGGGTACTTCTTCTCGGCGCGGATGTGCAGCGAGCGCTGGAGCCGCTGCGCCACCTCTCGCACCTGCGCGTCGAAGGCGGACTCTTCCACCCCCTCGAGGTCGCTCGCCAATACGGTGAAGACGAACTGCTGGCCGGCGAAGATGGCCACCGCGCGCTCGCCGCCGGCGTCCACCAGCTCTCTCCGCACCGGCGCCTCCAGCTCCTGCTCGTCGAGCGCGTCGAGGCGCTCGTGCGCCTTCGCCAGGCGCTGCTCCGCGGTGTGCGCGTGGAGGCCAGCGCGGAAGGTGACGATGGCTTCTCCCTCGACCACCAGCGGCGCGGCGGCCACCACGAAGAGCAACAGGGCGTGCATGCGGCGGCGCACGCTAGCAGGCCGGCGTGAGGTGGCGCCGGAAGGCCAGCGGTGTCGCGCAACGCCACGCCGCCTCGCTGACGCGTGCTAGAGCGGCGCCATGTCTACGCCGTCCATCACCCTCGCCGGCGCCACCGTGGGCCCCGGCCGACCGCTGTTCGTCATCGCCGGGCCCGACGTCATCGAGGCCGAGGACTTCGCCCTGAGCCACGCCCGCCGCCTCAAGGCGCTGACGGAGAAGCACGGCGTGCCCTTCGCCTTCAAGTGCAGCTTCGACAAGGCCAACCGCACCTCCATCCGCTCCTACCGGGGCCCTGGCATCGAGGAGGGCCTGCGGGTGCTCAAGAAGGTGAAGGCCGAGGTGGGCGTGGCCATCCTCACCGACGTGCACGACGTCTCGCAGGTGGCGGCGGTGGCCGAGGTGGCCGACATCATCCAGGTGCCGGCCTTCCTCTCGCGTCAGACGGACCTCATCGTCGCGGTGGCGAAGACGGGCCGCGGCGTCAACCTCAAGAAGGGCCAGTTCATCGCTCCCCGGGACATCGCCCATCAGGCCCAGAAGGCCTTCGACTCGGGCAACCGAGACGTGCTGGTGACCGAGCGCGGCGCCACCTTCGGCTACAACAACCTGGTGGTGGACATGCGCGGCTTCGGCCAGATGCGCGCGGCCGGCCTCGTCACCTGCTTCGACGCCACCCACTCGGTGCAGCTGCCCTCCGCGGGCGACGGAGAGACGGCGGGTGAGCGGCACTTCGTGGGCCTGCTGGCCCGCAGCGCGGCGGCCGCCGGCATCGACGCGCTCTTCACCGAGGTCCACGAGAACCCCGACCAGGCGCTGTGTGATGGCCCCTGCAGCCTCACCTTCGAGCTGTTCGAGGAGACGCTGCGCGACGTGCTGGCCATCCGCCGGGCGCTGGGACACCAACCGTGACCCCCGAGGCCCGGGCGGCGCTGGTGAAGGCGGTGGTGTTCGACGTCGACGGCGTGCTGACCGACGGCTCGCTCTTCTACGGCCCCACCGGCGAGGCGATGAAGCGCTTCGACGTGAAGGACGGCCACGGCATGGTGCTGGCGCGGCTCACCGGGCTGCCGGTGGCCATCCTCACCGCGCGCACCTCGCCCTTCGTGGAGGCGCGCGCGAAGGAGCTGCGCCTCGCCCACGTCTTCCAGGGCCGCGTGGAGAAGGGCGCGGGCTTCGTGGAGCTGGCCGCGGCGCTGCAACTCGCGCCCGGAGAGCTGGCCTACATGGGCGACGACGTGAATGACCTGCCCGCCCTGAGCCGGGCCGGGCTGTCGGGCTGCCCTGCGGACGCGGTGGACGACGTGCGGCGGCAGGTGCACTTCGTGTCGACGCGGCCGGGCGGCCACGGCGCGGCGCGGGAGTTCCTCGAGCTGATTCTCAAGGCCACCGGGCGCTGGGAAGCGGCGCTGGAGCACACAAGGAAGTAGGCTCCGCGGCCTATGGCGTTACGACCCAACGTCGCGCGGCTGCGAGACCTGCTCCTCAAGGAGCAGGTCATCGACGAATTCCAGATGCGCGCGGCGCTCGGCCGCCTGGAGCAATGGGGCGGGCGCCTGCCCGGCGTCATCGTGGACATGGGCTTCACCGGCGACGACAGCATGGTGCAGACCCTCAGCACCCTGCTGCGCGTGCCCATCGCGCACCTCGGCATGCTGGTGCGCGACGACAAGCTGCTGGCGCGCCTCGACGCCGAGTTCTGTCAGGAGCACGGCGTCTTTCCGGTGAGCCTGCGCGACCGCGTGGCCACCGTGGCCATGTCGGACCCCACGGAGGTCGACGTCATCGACACCCTCGCCGCCCGCCTCGGCGCGCGCGTGCAGGTGGTGGTGGCCGCCGAGTCTGAAATCCGCGCGGCCATCGCCCGGCACTACCGGGGCGAGTCGGTGGCCGCCACCCGCAGGCCCGACAACCGCGCCCGCGACGCCCACATCGAGGCCACCAAGGGTCAGCTCTTCGAGCTCGACACCCGGGCGCCGCCGAAGCCCTCCAGCGCGTCCTCCGCCCAGCAGGCGTGGCTCGACAAGGCCCCCGGCGCCAACACCATGCTCGACGAGTTCCTCGACGAGCCCTCCAGTGAAGGACTCACCGCCGAGGAGCTGCAACGGCTGGAGTCGGTGCGGCAGAACCAGACCAAGACCAGCGCCATCTTGCAGGCGGTGCAGGCGCTGCTGCAGGAGAAGGGCTACCGGTAGACGCCGCGGCCTACGGAGCGGCGCGCTCCGCGGCGTGCCGGGCGACGATGTAGCCGTAGACCAGCCCCTGCCCGATGGTGCCACCGGCCCCCGGGTAGGTGCGGCCGAACACGTTGCCGGCGGTGTTGCCCAGCGCGTACAGCCCCTCGATGGGTCGGCCGTCGGCGCGCAGCACGCACCCGTGCTCGTCCGCCGTCAGCCCACCGCACGTCCCCAGGTCCGACAGCACCACCTTCACCGCGTAGAGGCGACCCTCGAGCGCGCGCAGGTTGGGGTTGGGCCCGATGGACGGGTCGCCGTAGTACCTGTCGTAGGCGCTCTCGCCGCGGTGGAAGTCTTCGTCGCGGCCCGCGGCGGCCTGCTGGTTGAAGCGGGCCAGCGTCGCCTCGAGGTCGCGCTCGGGCAGTCCCGCCGCGCGGGCGAGCTCGCCGGCCGTCTTGCCCGCGAAGGCGATGCCGCCGTCGAACCACGCCCGCGGCAACGGCATGCCCGGCATGATGAGGCCGGCCAGCATGTAGCCATTGCGGTAGCGCTGGTCGAACACCAGCCACATCTGCTTCACCGGACGCCCCGCCCGCTCGCGGGCCAGCAGCGACTGGCCGAAGGTCATGTAGTCGGTGGCCTCGTTGATGAAGCGCTTGCCCTGCTCGTCGACCATCAGGCTGCCTGGCAGCGAGCGCTCCGCCAGCAACACCTGCGGCGTCTGCGAACCAAAGGGCGCCACCGCCGGAAACCACCACGACTCGGTCATCAACGTCAGCGCGCCGCCGGCCTCCTCGCCCAACTTGATGGCGTCGCCGGTGTTGCCCTCGGAACCGAGGCTGGCGTGGTCGACCAGCGCCGGCGACTGGTACGCATGCCGCATCGACATATCGTGGTCGAAGCCACCGGCCGCGAGCACCACCCCGCGCCGCGCCGTCACCGTCACCCGCCGCCCGTGCTGCTCGACCACGGCGCCCGTCACCCGCTCCCCCTCGCGGCGCAGCTCGACGAGGCGCGCCCCGGTCCACACCGGGATGCGCGCCCGCACCAGCCCGGTGAACAGGCCCGCAGCCAGCGCCTGCCCGCCGGCCGCCAGGCGCTGGCCCCTCAACAGCCCCAGCAACCCCTGAAAGACGCGCTTGATGATGACCGGCAGCGCCTTGAGCGGCAGCCGCCGCATCAGGTTGAACCACTTGTAGTCGGCGCCCGTCACCGGCACCGGCACCGGCGCCTCCAGCACCCCGGGGCGAAAGCGCGCCAGCTCATCACCCAGCTGCTTCAGGTCGAAGGGCTCACACTCGCAGGTGCGCCCCAGCGCCGCGCCGCCGGGCTCCTCGGGGTGGTAATCGGCGTAGCCCTTCGCCCAGAAGAAGCGCATCGGCGTGGTGCGCTCGAGCAGCTTCACCGCGTCGGCGCCATTGGCGAGGAAGGCCGCGCGGCGCCGCGCCGGCGCGTCGTCACCCACGACCGCGTCGAGGTAGGTGGCGGCGCGCTGGAGCGAGTCGTCGGCCCCCGCCAGCGCCGGGTTGCCCGGCACCCAGAAGGCGCCGCCCGACCGCGCCGTCGACCCGCCCACCAACGCCGTCTTCTCGATGACCAGCGACGTCAGCCCCCGCTCGTGCGCCGCCAGCGCGGCCGCCATGCCGGTGCCTGACCCCACCACCAGCAGGTCGACGGTGATGTCCTGAGCTTCGGGGCCGGGCGGCGGGGGCGTGCGCATGACGTGACTCCTCGGGAAGCGGGTTCGATTCCTGTTTCATGCGCTCCGGACATTATCGCAACAAAAAGTTGCGATGTTGTTTCAGGGCCGGTGGGTAGAGTCATCAAATGTCGAAGCGACGGCAGCCCCCGCAGCGCCGGGGAGATGACGTGGTGGGCGCGGTGTTGGAGGCCACGGTCGAGGAGCTGGCGCGGGTCGGCTTCGGAGGCCTGTCGACCGAAGCGGTGGCCACCCGGGCTGGCGTCAACAAGACGACGGTGTACCGACGGTGGCCGACGCGCGGGGAGCTGGTGCGGGCGGCGCTGCTCGAGTTCCAGGCGCGGGTCTTCGAAGACGCGGACACCGGCACCCTGCGAGGCGACCTGCTGGAGCTGCTGCGCGGCGTGCGCGTACAGCTGGGCACGGCGCGCGGCCGTGGCGTGACGCTGGCGCTGATGGCTGATGATCCACACGTCCGTCAGCTGGCGCGCTCGACGCGGCGCGTGGCCGTCGAATCGTCGCTGACGGTGCTCGATCGCGCGGCGCGGCGCGGCGAGCTGCCCGATGACGTCGACCGCGCGCTGCTGCTCGACGTGCTCTTCGGCCCGCTCGAGCAGAAGATGGTCATCGAGGGACTGACTGTCGACGACGCCTGGCTCGAGCGACTGGTCGACCTGGTGCTGCGCGCGGTGCTTCAGCCCGCGGTGACGAACCCCGCGCGCGCCGCACCGAAGCGGCGCGCACGGTCCTGACGCATCGGCTCAGGGAGGGGGCGGGAAGCCGCAGCCGTACTCCCCGACGGGCGCGTAGACCGCGCTGCCCTGGAGGCGGCAGATGACCGTCTCGATGCAGAGGTTGCGACCGCCGTCGGCGTTGGGCAGCGGCACCCGGCAGAACGACTCCATCACGCCGGTGGCGTAGCCATCGCCGTTGGGGCACTGCTCGAAGCCCGAGCCCTGGTCGCAGCGACAGGCCTTCACCGCCGAGCCGTCGTCGAACATACCCAGCTCCGGCGAGGCCTCGCAGTGGCCGACGCCGACGCCGCCGTCGTTGTAGCGGGGCGCGCAGTCCTCATCGGTCGAGCAGAAGCCGGTCTGTGACGCCGCCGGCTGCGGAGGCACCCAGTACGGCTCGATGCCCTGCGGACAGCCCTTGCGCGCCGCCTCGTAGCTCTCGGCGGAGGTGGGGATGGCGCAGATGTTCTTCCCCGCCTCGATGGGGACGCAGCGCGACTTGAGCGGGCTGCAGCTCGGGTGGCCGGGACCGCCCGCGCAACCGTACGCCGAAGAGCGGAAGGCCTCGCACTCCGCGTGCGCCTGCGCCACCTCGGGCCCGGGCGTG
>CALNBU010000094.1 GCA_937875615.1 uncultured Archangium sp. | reverse complement strand
GCCACCAGCTCCTTGCCGGTGCCGGTCTCGCCCTGGATGACCACGGAGACGTCCATGGGGGCGATTTTCCGGATGAGCCCGAAAATCTGCCGCATGCGCGCCGACTGGCCCACCATGCCGCACAGCTCTCCTTCGCGGTCCGGCTCCACCGTCAGCTCTTCGTCGATGGGCGAGAAGGTCAGTGTGGTCTGCCCGGCCCGCAGCTGGCTGCCCGGCGAGAGGTAGGCGCGCTCCACGCGGCGCCCGTCGAGCCAGGTGCCGTTGGTGGAGTTGAGGTCGATGACCAGGTAGCCGCGCTCGGTGTACTGCACCTCGAAGTGGTGCCGGCTGGCGGTGCGGTCTTCGACCAGCACCAGGTCGTTGCTGGAGTGCGCGCCGACGCGGATGCGCTCCTTGTCGCTGACGGCCTCGCGGCCCAGGTCGGGGCCGCCGGTGACGGCCAGGCGGCACTTGCGCACCTTGAGCGTGGTGCGGCTCTCCACCACCAGGGTGTGGGTGGTGGTGACGGGCCCTTCGTCGAAGGGGTCGACGCCGTCGCCGGGGCTGGTGAGGATTTCGTCCTGCACCGGGTTGTGGTGGTTCGACATCAGGCGCGGCAACTTAGGCGCATTGCCGGTGGGGAGGGAACCTGGCGCGGCCGCCGCCCCGGCGTTATGCCGCGCCCGCCTTGGCCCCCTTGTCGCCGCGCGCAGCGCACGCGTTGATGCACCTCACCGTCTTCGTGTGGGGCTTCACCGCGATTCTGGGGCGCCTCATCTCGGTGCCGGCCGCCGCGCTGGTCTGGTACCGCGTGCTGCTGGTGGTGCTGGTGATGGGCGGCCTCGTCGCGTGGCGCAGGCTCCCGCTCTTCGCGGTGTCGCCGCAGCGCTTCTTCCTGGCCGGCGCGCTGGCGGGGGTGCACTGGCTCTTCTTCTACGGCTGCATCAAGTACGCGGGCGTGGCGGTGGCGGTGCTGTGCCTGTCCACCACCACCTTCTTCACCGCGCTGGTGGAGCCGCGGGTGTTTCGCCGGCGCGTCGACGGGCGGGAGCTGGCCCTGGGCTTCGGGGTGATGCTGGGCGTGGGCTTCCTGGTGAAGGTGGAGACCGGGACCGACCTCCTCGGCCTCTCGCTGGGGCTCTCGAGCGCGTTCTTCTCTGCGGCCTTCGGCGCGCTGAACGGCCGCCTGGCCCAGGAGGCGCGCGCGGAGGTGTTGACGCTGTGGGAGATGGGCAGCGCGCTGGTGGTGACGTCGTGCTTCTTCGCGCTGCGCCCCGCGGACTTCGTGGCGCCGTGGGTGTTGCCGGTCCGCGACGTCGGGCTGCTGCTGGTGCTGGCCATCGGCTGCACGGTGGTGCCGTGGCTGTGGAGCTTGCGGGTGTTGCAGACGCTCAAGCCCTACGCGCTGGCGCTCGCCGTCTCGCTGGAGACGGTCTACGGCATGGCGCTGGCGTACCTCCTCTTTCCGCACGAGGAGGCGCTGACGTGGCGCTTCTACCTGGGCACGGCGGTGCTGCTGGGGTTGGTGCTGTACAACACCTGGCGCCGGCGCTGACCTCAGTCGGCGGGGGTGGCCTTCTCCAGCGCTCGCGCCGCGGCCTCGGCCTGCTGCTGCTCGATGCGTTTCGCGGCGGCCTTCACGTTCTCCAGTTGCTGGTGCGGCGTGTCGTCGGCGCCGGCTCCAGTGCGCCCGGACATGGTCCGGTAGCCGAGGTAGGCGACGACGGCGAGGCCCAGCACCAGCACGAGGAAGCGCATGCCCTGAAGACTCTACCTCCGGTCGCTTCGCGCCGCGCCGGACTTGCGCGTCCTGTCCCGAAAACGCAGGGCTTGCGTGACGGGCGTGGCGGAGCCCGGGGGCGCAGGGCTGGCACGGCCGATGCTCGACTGTCGAGACATGTCCAAATCCATTCCCGCGGTGCGCAAGTACATGACGACCAACCCCATCACCTTCGAGCCGTCGCTGACGCTGACCGAGGCCCAGGGCGTGATGAAGGACAAGCACATCCGCCACCTGCCGGTCTGTGAGGGCGACAAGGTGGTGGGCATCGTCAGCGACGGCGACCTCTACCGGGCCAGCGCGCTGACCGGCGCCGACCCCTCGAAGCTGGCGCTGCGCGACGTGATGGTGGGCAAGCCCTACACCGTCTCGCCGGAGGCCCCCGTGGACGAGGTGGTGGGCGAGATGGCGGCGAAGAAGTACGGCTCGGCGGTGGTGGTGGACAACGGGCACGTGGTGGGCGTCTTCACCGCCACCGACGCGCTGGGCGCCTTCGCCGACCTGCTGCACACCCGCCTGCGCTGAAGGTCACGCGGCGTCGACGAGGTGCAGCGCCCGGCGGCCCGGCGCGCCGGCCTTGCGCAGCAGCGCGGCGACCTGGTTGGCCACCGTGCGCGTCGAGGTACCGCGCCGCTGGGCGATGGCGTCGTTGGTCAGCCCCTGCTGCACCAGGCGCAGCACCGCGCGCTCGCTCGCGGTCAACGCCACCTGCGGCGGTCGCGGCGAGAGCGCCAGCAGGCCCGCGAGGCAATGCAGCCCATCGCTCAGGTGCGGCAGCCCCAGCCGGGCGAGTCCGCAGCGGAGCCGCCGCGACACCGCGCCCTGGGTCAGCCCCAGCCGCCAGGCGACCTCCTTGCCGCTGACGCCCAGCGCCGCCAGCTTCAGCACCTGCACCTCCTCCAGGGGCAGGCGGCGCTGAGGGCGCACCCAGGGCGGGTTCTCCACCAGCAGGTAGTGACCGCGCGCCGGCGGGCGGTGGAGTCGGTAGCGGCCCGAGGCGAGGGGCCTCCACAGCGCGCCCGGCTCGGCCGCGCCCTCCAGCAGGCGCCCGTTGGTCGAGAGCGCCACGCCCGTGAAGCCGATGGCCGTCAGTCCCGCGTAGCCTGCCTCCACCGCGGCGCGCACCGAGGTGAGCACATGCTGCTCGTAGCGGGTCAGCACGTGCGTCGCGTCGAGCCGGAAGCTGAGGCCCACCACCTGACCTGGTGCGGGGTGGCTCATCACGCCCAGCATGTCCACGAGGTCGAGGTGCTGGCGCAGCGAGCGCATGGCCGGGAGCACCTTGAGGAAGTCCGAGAACATGTGCCCCGGGGTGCTGGGGTAGTAGCTCCGGCGCACCGCCTCGGCCGGGGCCCTGAAGGCCGCCACCCGGGCCCGGGCGGCCAGGTCCTCCATGCCGTAGGTGCGGAACGCGAGGGGCACCATGGCCGCGGTGTGCTCGATGACCTGCACGCTCACGTCGACGGCGCCGGGGAGCAGCGGCCGCGCCGCGTCGATGACGACGTGGCTCCAGTGCGCCTCATCTCCGCTCGTCGAGAGGGCGGCGTCGAGCAGGGGCGCGAGGCATCCGCGTGCACGAAGGAGGCTGGCGGTAGCCACGGTGCCGGTCATTCAAACACAGGCCCGCCGCGCGCCTCGGCGCGGAACAAACAATGACTACGACGTGGCGGGGTCGTCGCGGTGGAGCCGTCAGCGCGCGCGGTCTCTGGAGCGCCGCGCGCCCGGGGTCAACTCGTCTTCCCACATCGCCGAGCGCAGGCGGCCGCGCGCGGTGTGCGCCAGTTCGTCGGGCGGGAGGTTGCCCATCAGCTTCTCTCCGTGCCACGCGCCCAGCAGCGCCACGCCGAAGCCGATGCCGCCGCCGATGAGTACCTTCATCAGGTCGAAGCGCAGGAACCAGGTGGGCATGAAGAAGGACATGAGGAAGGTGACGAGCACCGAGAGGAAGCCGCCCACCGCGGGCTCCAGCAGGCGGCGCCCGGGGCTCAAGACGCCCACCGCCAGCCCGCCGAGGTACAGCGCCACCAGGTGCAGCAGCATCTGCGCCTGGTAGTGGAACATCGGCGAGACGTACTTGCCGGTCACGAGCGGCCCCAGCCACGCGCCGATGAACAGCTCCGCGGCGAGGAAGAGCAGCAGACTCAACATCGTCCACGCCGTCGAGAAGGGCCGCTCGAAGGGGTCGCTCATCGGGCGAGGTGCGCCAGCGTCTTGTCGACGGTGAGCAGGAACGACTTGATGGAGATGTCGAGGGCCGCCTTCGGCGTGTCCTCGATGCGGGTGTGCGAGATGCCGGGGCTGCTCTGCGCGAAGACCATGGCGGTGGGCACCAGCGGCTGCATCTCCGCGGCGTCGTGCAGGGGGCCCGAGGGCAGCTCCGTGGCCCCGCCCGTCACCTCCTTGATGGACGCGCGCACGAAGCCCATCAGCGTCTCGTCGAAGAGCCGGGGGTTGATGTCCCAGAGGTGGTTCCACTCGAGCTTCACCTGGTGGCGCTTCGCCGCCTGTTGCGCCGCGGCCTTCGCCTCGCGCAGCATCTTCGCCAGCACCTTCGCGTCGAGGGCCCGCATGTCGATGGAGATTTCGGTGCTGCCGGGCACGGCGGTGACGAAGTTCGGCTCCACCTTCACCACGCCGCAGGTGGCCACCACCCGGCTCTTCGGCGTCTTGCCGGAGTACTTGATGGAGATGGCCCGCGTGGCGAGCGCGAACTCCGCGGCCGCGAGGAAGGCGTCCTTGCGCAGGTGCAGCGGCGCCGCGCCGGAGTGCGCCGCCTGGCCGATGAAGCGCAGGCTGTGGCGCTCCACGCCCATGGTGCCCAGCACCACGCCCACCGGCTTCCTGAGCTCCTCCAGCACCGGCCCCTGCTCGATGTGCAGCTCCAGGTAGGCGCCGGCCTTGAGCGACTTGAAGTAGGTGTGCGCGCCCAGCATGCGGTTGAGCTGCACGCCGTTCTCGGCCAGCGCGTCGGGCAACTTCACGCCCTGGCGGTCGACGAGGTGCGCCAGCTCCTTCCTGGGGTCGAGGGAGCCGGCGGAGGCCGCCGAGCCGGTGAGGCTGCGCCCGAAGCGCGCGCCCTCTTCGTCGGCCCAGTCGACGACGTGGATGTCGACCGGGGTGCCGTTGGCCTTCGCGCGGCGGAACACCTCCAGCCCCACCACCACCCCCAGCGCGCCGTCGAGCCACCCGCCGGACGGCACCGAGTCGAGGTGGCTGCCGATGACCAGCGCCGGCCCGCGGCCGCTGCCCTTGAAGGTGCTCCACAGGTTGGCGGCGGCGTCGACGTGGGTGCTCAGGCCCACCTCGTCGTGCAGCTTCTTCGAGAACCAGGCGCGCGCCTGCCGCCACACCGGACCCCAGGCCACCCGCTGCGCCCCGCCGCGCTCGTCCGAGGTGAGACGTCTCAACTCCTGCAGGTCAGCGATGACGCGTCGGCCGGTGAGTTTCATGAATGGGGCACCTTAGAAAAGCACGTCGCGCGATGCATGCCTCGCCGACGGCTCGCCGCGTCATGCGGTGGGGCTTCAGCGCACCGTCACCTCGCCCTGGCTGTCGGCGCTCAGGGACACCTCGCAGGCGGCGGCGCCCTCGCACGCCTCGAAGGGGTGTATGGAGTTGATGAGGTGCTTCGCCGACCAGGTGTACGTGCCGAGCGGCATGTCGACCGGCACGGAGGCGACGAAGACGTCGCCTTCGAGGTGGGTGTCCCACAACCGCAGCTGGAGCTTCTGGTGGCGTACGGTGGCGTCGTCTTCATCGAGCAGGGCCACCGCCTCGCCTTCGACCTCGAACCACGCGTGGGCGGAGGGGGTGGCGGGATCGTTGGGTGAGAGGCGGAGCTCTCCGCCGCGCTGCACCTCGGCCGGTCCCGTGAAGTCGAGGGTGAGCAGGGTCTCGCTGCGCAGGGTGACGACCTCGTCGCCGCGCTCGATGCGAAGCTCGAAGGGGGCGTCGGAAGGCACCTCGTCGCGCGACTCGAACCACGGGCTGCTGCAGCCCGGCTGCGGCATGAAGTAGTGCCAGCCCTGTGGGGTGGTCCCGTCGTTGGCGAGCGTCAGCTCGACGCCGTTGACCGTCGCGCGGCCATCGAAGCGCTCGCAGGGGAAGGCCGGGTGTTTGATTCCGACTGTCAGCACGGAGGTTGGAGACTCGCCACGGTAGCAGATGAGGTTGACGTCAATCGTCGACTCCGCGAGCGAAGGGCCACACGAAGACAGCGCGACCACACAGAGAAACCATCGGATGCTCATGCATCAGGAGCTAAGCAGCGCTCGTGCCATCAGTGATTTCAGACTCTTCCATACAGGTGTCGTGCAGGGGACTGCACACACCGGGCAGGCGGTGACGCAGGTGGCGACTCCCCGGCGAGCGAAGAAGGCCTCGACGGGCTGGCGGGTCTACCTGCTCCGCTGCGCCGACGGCACGCTGTACGCCGGCTGCACCAACGACCTCGCCCGCCGCCTCGCCACCCACAACGCGGGGAAGGGCGCGCGCTACACCCGCAGCCGGCTCCCGGTGCGCGTGGTGTGGAGCGTGCGGGTGAAGGACCGCTCCGCGGCGCTCTCTCGCGAGGCGAAGGTGAAGCAGTTGACGCGCGCGCAGAAGTTGCAGCTGGTGCGCCGCTCCGGGAAAAAGGGGGCATGAAGCTGCTGCGCCTCTCTCCTGAAGGTCCGCTCCTGGCGTCTCCCGCGGACGCCTCGACGCTCATCGGCGCTGCCTGGGGGCAGGACGTCGACGCCGTCGCGGTGCCCGTCTCCCGGCTGCCCGACGCCTTCTTCGACCTCTCCACGGGGTTGCTGGGCGAGGTGGTGCAGCGGCTGACCAACCATCGGCTCTCGCTGGTGGTGGTGGGCGACGTCCGCGTCCACCTCGCGCGGAGTCAGGCCCTGCAGGATTTCGCGCGCGAGGGCCAGGTGCGCTTCGTGGCCGACGAGGTGGCGCTGGAGTCGCTCACGTGACGCCCTTCTTCTTCGCCGTCGGCGCGGTCATGCTGGCGCAGGTGCCAAAGCCCGCCCTGGAGTCCGCAGCCGTCATCGACGCGCCGCTGGAGCAGGTCCGCGCCGCGCTGACCGCCGCGCTGCCGCTGGTGGCCCCGCACCAGCTGCCCTCGGAGATGCCGGACTCCGCGCTGGGTGGGCGCTTCCGGGAGTTCTACACGGAGGGGCAGCCTTCTCTCGACTTACGCTTCCGCTTCACCGAGGGCGGCTTCAGCGGCGATGCGCCGCTGTCGCTCGGCTACCGCTCGGCCACCGCCGACGCCGCGCTGCGCCGCTGGGTGGGGCTGCCCCGCGAGGCCTGCGCGCGGGACCTCCTGCTGGCGTCCCGCGCGGCGGTGCACTGGCGCTCGCAGCCGGGTTGGGCGGTGCCGGGCATCAGGGACGCCTACTTCAGCGAGTACATCGTGCACCTGGAGCCCGTCGACGAGGCGCGCACCCGCCTGGAGGTCATCGGGTTGGGCGCCCGCCGTCGCGACGGCTTCGAGTGGAGCATCACCTCGCGGGACGGTTGGCCGGCGCTGCCTCACCGCGTCGCGTCCTGGCGCGACGTGACGCCGTCGCCAGCGGACGTCGCCGACACCCTGGCGGTGCTGCTCCAGGCGGTGACGAAGTGAAGGTTTGGTGCGGTGTCGACACAGGGAACGCCGGGAATCCCCCGGCGGCTCCTCGCTGCGACGAGCAGACATGCGTCGCACCGACCAGCTGCCCACCTTGTCACACCTTGCGCCGGGATGCCAATCGTTGATCCACCGCGGCCCCCAAGGGGAGTCGAATCTCCCGCTGCTGGACGCGCGCGGGAAGCTCTTCCTCTGCCTGACGGCGCTCTTCGTCACCTCGCTGGTGGTGGGCGACCTCATCGGCGGCAAGCTGATGGGCGTGCCGCTCTTCGGCGAGGTGCGGCTGCTCTCGGTGGGCTTCCTCCCGTTCCCCGTCACCTTCCTGCTCACCGACCTCCTCAACGAGTTCTACGGCCAGCGCGCGGCCCGGGTGGTGACGCTGGTGGGCCTGGGCATGGCGCTCTTCACGCTGCTGGTGGTGAGCCTGGCCGTCGCCGCGCCCTGGCACCCGGCCACCGCCGCGCCCGACTGGAAGGGCCTGACGCCGGAGGCCTACGACGCGGTCTTCGCCTCGGGCCAGCGCATCCTCGTGGCGTCGATGGTGGCGTACCTGCTGGCGCAGCTGCTGGACATCGCGCGCTTCCGGCGCCTCAAGCAGCTGACGGCGGGGCGGCTGCTGTGGCTGCGCGCCACCGGCAGCACCGTCGTCTCCCAGCTGCTCGACACCGTGGTCATCCAGTTCCTGGTGTGGAACGAGGCCCTCGACGTGGAGAAGCTGCTGGGCCTCATCATCGCCTCCTGGCTGGGCAAGCTGCTCATCGCGGTGTCATTGACGCCGCTCATCTACGCCGGCCACGCGGTGGTGACGCGCTGGCTTGGCATTCAACCTCACCCGGTGGAGTCTTGACCGCATGCTGCTGACGCTCCTCCTCGCCGCGACGCCGCAGGTCCAGTGGTTGGGTCCACCTCCGCCGGAGCCGGTGACGCGGGTGGTGACGTTGGCGCCCTCGCTGACCGAGACGGTGCTGGCCCTGGGCGCGCGGGACGCGTTGGTGGGCGTCTCGCGCTTCTGTGACTTCCCGGAGGTGGCCGCGCTGCCCCGGGCCGGGGGCTTCAACGACGTGGCCATCGAGACCATCGTGGCGCTCAAGCCGCAGCTGGTGGTGGTGCAGAAGGCGCCGGGGAACCAGCAGGCGGTGGAGGCGCTGGCGCGCCTCAAGCTGCCGGTGCTGGCGCTGCCGCTCACCACCGTCGACGACGTGGC
>CALNBU010000093.1 GCA_937875615.1 uncultured Archangium sp. | reverse complement strand
ACGGCGGGGCCTCGGCGAGCAACCCACCAGAGGACGAGCTCAACACGACGGTGAGGGCCAGCGAGAACATCGACGACTCCGGTCAGGAGAGAAGAGACGGCCCGCAGGTCAGAAGCTGGCGAGCTGGAACGACGGCTCCAACGGCGCGAAGCCCTGCACCGGCGGAGGAGGCGGCGGCGTCAGCGGCTGCGGCGGGCCCACGGGCTGGGGCGGGTACTGCTGCGGTCGCTGCAGCTGCTCGATGCGTGCGTCGATGGCCCGCACGTGCTTGCTCACCTTCGCGTTGCGCACGATGGTGCCGATGAGCAACCCCACGCCCACCGCCACCAGCACCACGCCGGCGACGGTGCCCGCGATGAGGATGGCCAGCGCAGGGATGACCCCGATGTTCCAGACCGCGGCCAGCGCCACCACCACGTAGGTGGCAATGAAGGCCACCACGCCCAGCGAGAGCAGCACCACGGCGCCGCCCACGCCGCGCCGGTTGCTCAGCTCCTCTTCGCGCGCCAGGTGCAGCTCCTGAAGAGACATCCGGTCCCAAGGCGTGGCGGCCAGCGCGGTCGCGCCGGTGAAGGCCAGCGGCGTCTCGATGAGCCGCACCCCGCGCGACACCACCGGGGTCTCCGACAACAGCCCGCCGGAGACGCCGGACACCACCACGGCCAGCGCGAGAGAGAGCATCAGAACTCCGCCAGCACCAGGTTGGCCGGGAGGTTCATCAGCCCGGAGGACGGCGGAGGAGGCGGGGGCGGCGGCGGCGCGTCGTAGCCCGGCTGCGGCTGGTAGGGCGGCGGCATCTGGCCGGGGGCGCCCGACTGGAGCTGCTCGATGCGGGCGTCGAGCTGACGGATTCGCCGGTTGGCCCGCGCGTTGCCGCTGATGCCCTTGGCCAGCTTGACGATGCCGACGATGGCCAGGACCACGCCGACGATGAAGGTCGCCACCCCGGACAACGCGAGGATGAGAATCGTGGGGAACGACGAAAAAACGGCCGCGTACCAGAGGATGGGTGACGCCACGAGGGCGAGGAGGCCGCCCACCACCAACAGCGCCACGGCGCCACCGACGCTCGACTTGTTCTCTTCTTCCCAGGCCCGCGTGGCGTGGAGCTCCTCGAGCGACATCAGGTCGATGGGCTTGTCGTAGTCGGCGGCCCGGCGGCCCAGCACGCTCCCCGCCACCTGCTCACCGGGGGAGGTGATGAACCGGGCGTGCCTCGTCTCCACCGCGGAGTCTGCCAGCAAGCCCCCGCTCGACTGCAAGAGGGTGAGAACCAGCGCAGCGCTCAACATGCGTACCGTCCTTGTGTTGAAGTGATGAACCCGCGCGCCAGAGTTACTCCACGCGCTGCATCCTGTCAGCTCTCGCCACCGCCACCATCGCCGTCGCCGGGGTTTGTTTCCGCTTCGGGTTGGAGTGATCGACCGAGCTGAAAATACTCCCACAGCCGGGCCGCCAGCGCCCCGCGCTTGTCCAGCAGCTCGGCGCGTCGGCTGGCGAAGTCCAACAGCGCGTCGGCCAACGTCTCCGGGGTGCACTCCGCGAGCGCGTCGAGGTACTCGTCGCGCGCGCCGGTCTCCAGCAACCCGCAGTAGACGAGGAAGGCCCACGACAGCTCCGCGTCGTGCAGGGGACTCACCTGCAGCGCGGTCTGCAGCAACGTCTGCTCTTCAACCAGCTCCATACGAAGGGCGCGGCGCTTAGCACACAAAGCGCGCCGCGTGACGCCGGAGCGCCGTTCAGGGAATTCCGCCGTCGCTCCCGTCGGCGCCGCCGCAGCTGGCGCGCGTCACCTGTCGGGGCGCCTCGCACAGCACGCCCGCCGTCAGCGCGCAGGGGTAGTCATTCCATCGCCCCGTCGAGGCGCGCAGCACCACGCAGTGCTCTCCGGTCCCCGCGTTGTCCGGCTGGTTCATGTCCCACACGCTGGCCTCGTCGCCGAACCACCACGTCGAAGGGACCCCGGCCGAGAGCCACGTGCCCTCGGAGGCGGCGTCGGTGAGGTCCAACCAGGCGTCGGCGGACAAGCCCCGGGCCAGGGCCGCGTTCTCCGCCACCGAGCCCACCGAGGCCAGCGTCCCGCCCTGCGCGCGACAGAAGTCCGCCGCCGCCTCGACGGTGCGGGCCGTGGCGCACGACAGGTAGGCGCTGTCGGCGTGCACCTTGAGCGCGCAGCCGAGCTTCGCCTGACACTCGGCGCTGCTGCGGCAACCGAAGGGCGTCTTCGCCCGCTGCGCGGTGTCCGCCACGTCGACGCACACGTCCAGGGTGTCCACCCAGCCGTCGCCATCGGTGTCCGTCGCGCCCTCTTTGGGGCCGACGAAGAGCGCCGGCCGCGCGACGCCGCCGCGGCTCAGGAAGACCTCCGGCACGCCGTCGCCGTCGCTGTCGAAGACCACCGCGTCGCGCGCCGGCGCCGACTCGTCGTTGCCAACAATCGACGAGGAGTAGTCGAAGAGCCGCCCCGCCCCGTCGTTGCGGAGGAAGCGCAGGCGGCTGGCCTCCACCACCACCACGTCGAGGGCGCCGTCGAGGTCCAGGTCGACGAAGCGCGCCGCGCTGGCCGGCTGCACCTCGGGGCTGAGGTGCACCTCGGTGAGGTTGGCGAAGTGCGCGGTGCCGTCGTTGAGCCACACCTGGTCCTGGGTGGCGGTGGGCACGTAGAGGTCGAGGGAGCCATCGCCGTCGAGGTCTCCCACCGCCGCCTCGCGGGCGCGCGGCTGACTGTCGACGGGCAGCGCGTCGCCCGCCGCCAGCGTGAAGTACCCCTGGCCGTCGGCGAGGAAGAGCCGGCAGGGCTCGCTGTCCATCGAGAAGAAGAGGTCGACGTCGCCGTCGCGGTCGAAGTCGCCCATGGACACCGCGGTGGCGGCCAGCGCCGGGCCGGCCAGCCGCGCGCTCCCGTCGGTGAAGTGGCCCTCGCCGTCGTTCAGCAGCAGCTTCACCACGAAGGGGCCCTCGGCGCTGGCGCCCGTGGCGGTGGCCAGCACGTCGTCGTCGCCGTCCTTGTCCACGTCCAGCACCAGCAGCCGCTGCCCGTCGCCGAAGAAGGCCGGCAGGCGCTCGCTGGCGTCGACGAAGCCCTCGCCCACCCCGCGCAGCAACACCATGGGCTGCTTCCCCGCGGTGCCCACCAGCAGGTCCAGCGTCCCGTCGCCGTCGAAGTCGGCCGCGGCCACCGAGAAGGCGTCGAAGGTGGGCTGGCCTCCGTCGGCGCCCGACGCGGTGACGAAGCGCTGCGTCAGCTTCGTGCCGTCGTTGTGCAGCAGCGCCACGCCCTCGCCGCGGGCGGCCACGAAGAGGTCCTGACGGCCGTCGCGCTTCCAGTCGCCGGCGGCCGCGAGGTTGCCCTCCAGCGGGAAGGCCTCGAGGCGCACCTCGGTGGCGTCGTTCAACACGAAGGGCAGGCGCTCCCAGGTGAAGGCCGCGTCGAGCGTCGCCGACTGCGCTCCGTCGCTCACCTCGACGTTGCCCGCCCCCGCACTGCCGCGCGGAGACAGCACCAGCAGCTCGGTCTC
>CALNBU010000092.1 GCA_937875615.1 uncultured Archangium sp. | reverse complement strand
AGCGGCATCACGGCCCGCGCCGACGCCATCGACCTCGACGCCCCCGCGCCGCCGCCCCCCGCCGCGAAGCCCGCGCCCGAGGCGCCCTCTCCGACGAGCCGCCCCGACGCGTTGGAGCTTCCCGAGTACGAAATCCCCATGGACGACGGGCGCAGCCTGGTGGGCGGGATGAGCGCCCGGGGGTTCCAGCACAGGCAGGACGCCATCGAGATCGAGATCGAGTCGGCCGCCGAGGCCGGCCCTCGCCCGCTCGACGACACCACCATCGAGCTGGAGGTCGCGATCGACGTGCCGGTGCAGGGCCGCGCGCTGCCCGAGGCGCCGGAGCTGATCGAGCCGCTTCCTTCGGCGCCGCCTCCCGCGCCTGCTCCATCGGCGCCGCCGTTCGAGCTGACCGATGAGCTCATCGACGCGCCGCCGCCCGCGCCACCACCGGAGGTGGTGTTGGTGGGTGAGGCGTTGCCAGAGGTGGTGGCCTTCGACCCGGCGGCGGTGGTCGCCATCGAGACGGTGGAGATCGAGTCGGTGCCCGAGTCCGAGCGCGCCGACGCGATCGAATTGCCGGTGGCCAACATCGCGGTGCCGGTCGACGAGCTGCCCGCCGAAGAAGAGGCCGTGCTGGTGGGCACCACGCCGCTGCCCCCGTCGGTTGGTGACGTCGCGACGGCGCCGCCCAGTGTTGCTCCGGTGTCCTCCTCCGACTCGCAGCCGCCAGGCCTCAAGCCGCGCAAAGCCGAGAGCGGTGAGCCCTTCGTGTCGTCTCCGTCGGGGAGCCGCATCTGGTTGCCGCCCGGCTTCGCGGGGACGCCGGCGCCGGTCGCCGTCCCGGTCAGCGCCCCTTCGGGGGCTGCGGCGCAGGGCGTCACGGATCTGGAGCGCAGCCTGCAGGCCTTCACCCGGTTCGACGTCGACAACGTCTCCGAGGCGCCGCGGCCTGCGGCGAAGGTCGACTTCACCGAGCTGGCGCTCGAAGACGAGCACGAGTCGCTGTTGCAGACGGTGGCGAGGGTGGAGACGGCGGAGGAGGAGGCGCTGGAGGCGCCCGAAGACGCCCGGCCCGTCCCCGGCGAGCTGCCGAAGATCCCGCTCTTCTCGGATCTCCCGGAGCAGGCCTTCATCGCGCTCTTCGAGCAGTGCCCGTTGCAACGCTTCGACGAAGGTCAGCTGGTGTTCGAGCAGGGCGACGAGGCCGACGCCTTCTTCGTCATCTGCGGCGGCGCCGCGCGGGTCTTCCGCACCGACGGAGGGGCACGGCGCGAGCTCGCCACCCTCGAAGAGGGCAGCTTCTTCGGCGAGATGGCGCTCCTGTCCGATGCGCCGAGATCCGCGTCCGTGGAGGCCGCCACGGAGGACACGCAGGTGCTGGTCATCTCCGCCGAGGTGCTCAGGGAGCTCTCCGCCGAACACCCGGCGGTGGCCACCGCGCTCAAGAAGTTCGCCCGCCAGCGCATGCTCTCGAACCTGATGAACACCGCGGCGCTCTTCGCGCCCTTCAACCGCAGCGACCGGCGCGAGCTGATCGCCCGCTTCCGCGCCCGCGACGTGGCGCGCGGCGAGGTGGTGGTGACGCAGGGGCGCCCCAGCGATGGCCTCTACGTGGTGCTCTCGGGCGAGGTGGAGGTGGCGGCGGACGGGAAGCGCATCGCGGCCCTCAAGGAGGGCCAGCTCTTCGGAGAGATGTCGCTCCTCCAGCGGGCTCCGGCGTCGGCCATGGTGACGGCTGCGCGGCGCACCTCCTTGTTGAGGTTGCCGAAGCAGGACTTCGACGAGCTCATCCTCAGTCACCCACAGGTGCTGGAGTACGTCGCCACGCTCATCGACGAGCGCAAGCAGGCCGACGCGCGCCGGAGCTGAGCGCTCAGTCGGCGCTGTGGAGCTTCTCGAGGTACTCGTCGCGGCTGATGAGCCCGTAGCCGATGAGCAGCTCCAGCAACGCGCGCAGTGACTTCACCTGCGCGGTGTTGAGCTCTTCGAGCGACTCCACGCGCTCCTTGAGCACCGCCACCTCGCGCCGAAGCTGGGCCTCGGTCGACGGCGGCGAAGACTGGGTGACGACGATGGGGAGCTCCGCCGTGTCCGACGCCGGCGCGGCGCCCAGCAGGGTGTCCAGCTCATAGCTGGTGCCGCTGGCGGGGGCGAGCGGCTGAGGCGACGGTGCCGCCGCGGGCTGCTCCACGGCAGCGGGCGGCGCGGGGGCCGGCTCCTCGCCGAAGTAGTAGCGGCGGATGGCGCGCTCGATGCCGGTGGCGGTGGACACCACGGCGGTCACCTTGAAGCCGGTCGCAAAGCGCACCGCCTCGAGGTTCGGCAGGTTGGTGGGATCCGAGGTGGCCACGGTCAGGGTCCGGTGGCCGGAGTGCACCGCCACGGGAAACACGCCGTAGCGCTCACAGATGTCGAGCCGCAGCGCGCGGGGGGCTTCGGGGGCGATGTCTGCGGTGTCGAGGTCGACGGCCTCGAGCTTGAGCTGCCCGGCCAGCGCTTCGGCCAACGCGCGCTCGGTGATGAAGCCCAGCTCCACCAGGGTGCGGCCCAGCCGGCCACCCCACTTGCGCTGCTCGTGGAGCGCGGCGTTCAGCTGCTCGAGGCTGATGAGCCTGGCGTCGAGCAGCAGATCTCCCAGCCGGCGGCGTCCCCCGGGCGCCATGGCCTTACTCGGGCTTCGCTTCGCGCGCCGGCGGGTCCAGCTTTTTGGCCTCGGCCTTCTCGGCCGCGGTGGGCGCCTTCAGGCGAAGGAGCTTGTAGGAGGCCTCGCCGTCCTTGAGGTGGAAGGCCGCGGCGATACCGATCGCGCTGGTGCCGTCGTTGAGCTCCCAGCCGGTGGTGGCGTCCGCGGGACCCGGGTTGACGAACAGCTTCTTCGAGGTGGCGCCCTCCTTCACCAGGCTGGTGCCCTCGGGGTCGGCGCTGGCGCGGCCGCCGGCCTCCTTGATGTTGGAGAAGAAGCCGTAGGCGATGTTGGCGTCGTTGATGGCCGCGGTGATGGCCTCGTCACCGACGTTCTCGGAGCCGCCGGCGAAGTCGAGGGCCTGGTTGCCCTTGCCGCGCGGAGGACCGTGGGCGATGAGCGCGACCGGCGCCTTGGAGGCCTTCGCGGCGCCGACCACTTCCTTCACCGTCGACGGCAGGTACTGGCAGCCGGTCGCGCAGTGGATGTACTTGGGGTCGTGGTGGCCCGGCAGCGAGATCAGGGTCAGCTCGGGGAACTCCACCACGCGCACCTGGGTGAGGTTCACCACGTTGGCGAACTTCGCCTTCGCGGCGTCGACGCCGTTGGTGAACTCTCCGCGGCACTCGAGGTTGCCGATGGTGACCAGCACCGGAACCTTGCTGGCGGCCAGCTCTTCGAGCACGCGGGAGATGCCGCCGGCCACTTCGCCCACGTCACCGGTCACCAGGATCGCGTCGACCTTCTCGTCGGCGAAGAACTTGAGGTATTTGCGCAGCGCCACGATGTTGGCGCCGGAGTCGTCGTTGATGGGCCCCAGCACGCCCAGCACGAGGTCTCCGTCAGCGTCGGCGTCGGCGAAGCTCAGGCGCGCCCCCGACTGCTTCCCCACGCGGTCTCCGAACTTGAGCTCGACGACCGGCCCCGGATCCAACGGCGCGGCGCACTCCTTGTCAGCGCGCGGCTCGGCCGGCTGCTGCGGGGGCGTCTTCACCTCGGGCTTCGGCTGCTCCGGCGGAGGTGCAGGCGCCTTCTTTTCGCTACAGGCAGTCAGAGCAAACGCTGTCAACGCGGCGAGCAGGAGGCTTTTCATGGCTGTGCGCTCGTAGCGGAATCAATTTCGCCGGTCCAGAAGGTTTCCTTGGTAGGCAGCGCTCATGCGACTGGTCTTGAACCTTGTTCTTGCACTTGGCGTGGCGGGGTGCGCGGCGCATCTCCCGACTCCCGGCGCGCTGGGGGCGACGAAGCAGGTGGCGTTCATCGCGCGCATCGAAGACGACGCCGGGCCCCGGTCGACGGTATTCCGCGGCGACGCCTCGTACCGGGAGAAGCTCAAGCGCCTCTCCGACGACGAGGCCGATCGCCGCCTGGGCAACGCGCTGGCGGCGGGGAGCTTCAACAAGCAGGGAGAGCTGGACGCCCCCACCATCACCCGCTTCGAGTTCGCCGACTCCATGCGCGCCAGCACGCTGGCGCTGTTGCCGAAGGTCGCGCCGTGGACCCGCGTGACCCACCCGGTACAGGTGGCGCGGGTGCTGGAGAGCTTCCTGGTGCAGGAGGTGCCCGCCAACGCGCCCGACTACGAGCGCCTCCGCTCACTGGGCGCCGACTCGGTGGTGGAGATCGTCATCGAGTCCTACGGGATGCGCAGCGAGAACGGCGTGGCCGGGGTCTACGTGCTGGGCTTCGCGCGCATGTTCCGCATCGGCGGAGGCGAGCTCTACCGGCGGGCCTTCTTCAGCGATGATCTCAAGGCGGGGCTCCCGCACCTCGACCCCTTCGAGGCGCGCCGCGACGCCCAGCGCTTCGCGCAGCGCATCAAGCAGGTGGTGGCGGGCATCTCGGCGCAGGTGGCGAAGGATCTCACCGTGGCGCCCACGGCGTCGGAGGGGCCGAAGGCCGGCGACGGCCCCGAGCCCGAGCCCGGGCCGATCGTCGAGCACCCCGATGATCCGCTCTGATGCCTCAGCCTCGGGGCGGCCTCCGCCGCAGGCGCCACCAGGGCGACGCGGCCGGGCGCGCGTCGTGCTCGAGCGCGGCCAGCGCCGCCTCGAGCTGCGCCATGGAGGCCGGCCTCCGGTTGACGTCGCGGGAGAGCGCCTGCTGGAGCAGCGCCTGCAGGGCGTCGGAGATGGGCTCGCCCGAGGCCGCCACCGCGCCCACCGGCTCGGGGTCGCGCTGGAGCCGGTGCATCACCACCTGTGAGAGCTCCGCGTCGCGCCACGGGAAGCGGCGCGCGAGCAGCACGTACAGCACCATCGAGAGCGAATAGATGTCGGCGCGCACGTCGACGGCCTGGCCCAGCACCTGCTCGGGCGCCATCCACAGCGGGGTGCCCACCACCTGCCCGGTGAGGGTCCGGTTGGCGCGGGTCCAGTCGGTGTCGAGGGCGCGGGCCACGCCGAAGTCGACGACCTTCAGCCGCTCGGCGCCGTCGGCGAGCGCCTCCACCACCAGGTTGTCGGGCTTGAGATCCCGGTGGATGATTCCCACGCCGTGCGCGGCGGCCAGCGCCCCCGCCGCTTGACGAATGAGCCGCACGCTGCGCGCGACGGCGAGCGGTGCGGGGCGGGCCAGCGCCTTGAGGGTCTGGCCGGTCAGCAGCTCCATCACCAGGTAGACGTGCTCGCCGTCCTCCACCAGATCTTCGATGGCCACCAGGTTGGGGTGTCGCACGCGGTTGACGATCTGCGCCTCGGCCACGAAGCGGGCGCGCTGCGCCTCGACGTGCACCAGCTCGCGGCGCAGCACCTTGAGCGCCACCTTCCGGTCGAGCGCGAGGTGGGTGGCCTCATAGACCCGGCCCATGCCGCCTTCGCCCAGCAGGCGCTCGATCCGGTAGCGGCCCAGCACGTCGCCGGCGGTCAGCGCCCCGGGCGTGGCGGGGGCCTCGGCGATGTCGAGCTCCGGCGTCACCAGCGGCTTGAGCGTCCGCAGCGCCGCCCTGAGGTCGGCCGCAGATTGGAAGCGGTCGATGGGCTGCTTCGCGAGGCAGCGCTTGAAGATGTGCCCCCACTCCTCGAGCCCGGGCTGCATCGGCGGCAGCGCCGCGCGTTGGTGGAGCGCTCTGGTGTGAGCGGGGTCGCTCCCCAGGAACGGCGGACGCCCGGTGAGCAGCTCGTAGAGCAACACGCCCATGCCGTAGAGGTCGCTGGCCACCGTGGCCCGTCGCCCGGCGCTGCGCTCGGGAGAGAGGTACTCGGCGGGCACCAGCGGCTCGCGCACCGGGAGACAGCGGGCGCCCCGGTAGAGCAGCAGGGCGGTGTCCAGCAGCCGGAGCTCCGGCGCGCCCGGGTCTCCCTCGAGGAAGAGGTTGTGCGGCGAGAGGTGCCCGTGCACCACGTCGTGCGCGTGGAGGAACTGCAGCGCGTCACAGACGCGCACGCCCCAGCGCACCGCCTCGAGGCTGCTCAACGGGCCATGCTCGCGGAGGTGGTCGACCGCGGTGCGGCCGCTCACCGGCCCGGTCAACAGCACGAAGCGCCCGTCGGGCTCGCAGCGCGTGTGCTCCGCCGAGAGCAGCGCCGGGTGCCGGTGTCGGGTCGCCGTCGCCCGCGTGGTGTCGAGGAAGCGCCCGTAGAGCTCCGCGTCGGCGACGATCTCCGGGTGCGTCACCTGCGCCAACACCGTGCCCGAGGGCGAGTCGGCCAGCCAGGCGTCGACCGCGGAGCCCGCGGCCAGCTTCCGCTTCAGGTGGATGTTTTTCATGCAAACGGAAGCATGGAAAGCACCCCTGTGGGGAGTCGAGGCCCGCTGTGGGTCCGCGCGCTACCCGGGGCGGCGCGCGCGCAGCCGCTCGAGCTC
>CALNBU010000091.1 GCA_937875615.1 uncultured Archangium sp. | reverse complement strand
GGCGTCAGCGTGCGCAGCGTCTGTCCGGTGAAGGACACCGCCACCTGCGCCGCGTCAGCCGAGGTGTTCACCACCACGTCGAGGTTCCCGCCGGGGACCTGCGCCAGCCCCAGCAACGGCGCCGACGGAGAGACCACCGTGCAGCTCGGCAGCACCGGGTCGACGCGGAAGCTGAAGGCCGCCGGGTCGCTGCTCCCCGAGTAGAGGTTCTTGTTGCCGACCAGGTCCGTCAGCTCCACGAACAGGTCGAGGTCGGCCTCCGACGAGTAGTCGCCGGTGAGCGTCACCGTGTAGCGGCCGCCCGTGAGCACCGCCGTCGCGGGCCGGGTGGTGGTCGCCGCGCCACCCGCCACGTTCCGCACCACCACCGGCGCGGTGGCCGACAGCGTGGCCGCGACGTCTCCGCACCCCAGGTCGAACTCCAGCACCGGCTGGGCGCCGTTGAGCTCCGCCGCGTTGAGGCGCCCGTCACCGTTGGTGTCCTGGGGCAGCGTGCGGCTCGCCCCCTGCACGCACGGGCGGGTGGCGTCGGCCACCACGGACAGCGCCGCGGAGGCCGGCGCAGGCGTCACCCCGCTGCCCTCCACCACCACCTTGATGCTGTAGGCGCCCTCCGGGAAGGTGAACGAGGGCGCGGGGCTGGCCACGCTCTGCTGCAGCAGGTACCACCCCGCACCGCAGCCCGCCGAGGTGAGCCGCGCGGAGCCGGTCACCGGGTCCACCGCCTGGGTGGTGCACACGTCCACCCGACCACCCATGGGCACCTGCGCGCTGTAGCTCAACATGCGCTGCACGCCGGGCACCCCCGGCTGCGCGTCCTGCGCGACGGTGAGCAACGCGAAGGGCTGCCCCGAGGCCGGCACCGGCTGGGTAATCGAGGGACCCGCCAGGTCGACCGTCACCGACACCGCCGCGCCGCTCACGCCGGCGTCGCTGCCCGGGTTGGCCACCTCACCGCGGAAGCGGTAGGTGCCGTTGGTCATCTCGAGCGGAGAGAAGTCGGCCACGCCGGTGCCCGCCAGGGTCGCCGTGCCCACCGGTTGCTCCGCCTGGGTCCCTCCGTCGGCGAGCTGCACCGCGCGGTAGAGCGTCGCCACCTGCCCCGCGCACGCGGCGCGGCTGACGGTGCGGAAGCTGTAGGTGGTGCCCTGGAGCTGCGAGGGCGTCAGCAGCACGGGCGAGCTCGCGGGCCGACTGAAGACCAGGCCACAGCCGCTCAACGCCACGGTCACCTGCAGGTCCGCGGTGCCGACGTTGCCGGCGCGGTCGGTGACCTCCACGGTGAGGTTCCAGGTGCCATCGGAGGCGAAGGACACCGCCAGCTGCGCGGCGCCGGCGGCGTCGAGCACCTGCGCGTCCACCGACTGGCCGTCGCGCAGCAGGCGCACGGTGCCGCCACCTTCTCCCGCGCCGGCGCTCACCTGCAGCGTCAGCGGAGACTGCGAGACCACCTCGGTGGCCACGCCGTTGACGCTGGCCGGCGAGACGATGGTCACCGTCGGCGCGTCGAAGTCGGTCTCGAAGCTGCCCTGCGCCACGGTGCTGTTGCCCGCGCCGTCGGAGCAGGTCAGCCGCACGGTGTAGGTGGCGCTGACGGGTGAGAGCTGCAGGTCCGCCGACACCTCGCCCTGCTCGTTGGGCGCCACCGGAATCGGCTCGCCGGTGACGTCGAAGTAACCGGTGGACTCCGGGGCCATGGTGCCAGTGAGGCGCACCTGGTACCCGCCGCCGGGCTGCGCGTCGTGCGCCGGCCCGAAGACGCCGCTGGTGGTGACCTCACACGCGGGCGCCGCGCGCCGCACCTGGATGCTGGCCAGGGCCGCGCCGCTCGGGGTGTTGACTGCCACGCCGTCGCGCACCAGCTCGGCGAAGAGGTCGTACGTGGCCACGTCGGCGTCCGGGAGCGACGGCAACGTCACCAGCGCCACCCCGCCGGTGAAGCTGGTCAGCGCGCCCACCACCTCGGTGCCGCGCTTGATGCGCACCTGCACGTCCTCGACGCACCCCGCGGCCACCCGGACCTGCAGCGGAGTGCCCTGCGGCAGCTCGGCGGCGTTCAGCACGCCCAGCGGCGTGTTGCGGTCCTGCGGAAAGGAGACCGCGCTCACGGTGGGGCTGCTGCAGGTCTGACCGCGCACCGTCACCGTGGTGGTGGCCGACTTGGAGCAGCTCCCCCGCGCGATGGAGCCGGTGAGCGAGAGCGGGCCGGCCGCCGCCGAGACGCCGGTCCAGGTGGCCCGGTTGCCCGACACTTCTCCCCGCAGGGTCTGGCCATTCACCCGCAGCGACGCCGAGTCGAACTGGAAGGCCGAGCCATCGGCCAGGCGCGCCACCAGCGAGACGTCGAAGGGCGCGTCGACCGAGGCCCCGGACTCCGGGGCATCGAAGCTCACCACCGCCTCGGTGCACGTCGGCTCCTGAGAATCACACCCCTCGCAGCCCGACAGCACCAGCGCTGCCGCTGCGAGAAGGCCCTGCAGGTATGCTCCTCGACGCATCACGTTGCTCCCCATGTTCTTACCCGCTCGTGGTCCCGGCATTCACAGCGCCACCACGGCTCTATCGGCCAACAACTGAATGAACCTCAGCGCATCCTGCTGCACCGTCTCATGCGGTGCGTCATATTCTTCGACCAGCACGGCGATGAGTTGCCGCACGCTGCGATGTCCATCAATGAGGCTGAGAATCCGCTCCGCGACGCCGGACACGGTGCCGTCGGAGTGCTCGAAGCTGTGGAGGTGCTCGTCGGCGGTGGCGGCCACGTAGCGACCCCCGACCTTCTGCAACGCGGCCTCGCCGTGGACCCTGGGCACGCTGCTCAACGTCACGCTGTCGCTCAGGCTCGAAGTCCCCACCGGCTCCTCTTGATCAGACAGGACCGGTGTAGTCCCACCTCAAGGGCCGAAACAAGGCCTCAGACCTTCACGCCCAGCAGAACGAAGAGCGCCAGCAGCGAAACGTTGGAGAGTAGGAAAAAGCGACGCGCCCAGGCTGCGTCTTTCTTCTTCCACCAGCCGGAGAACGCGTAGGCGGCGTAGGCGATGCTCAGCAGCGCGGCGATGGCGAGGTAGGCCGGCCCGGCGAGGCCCACGAAGTACGGGCTGACCGCGGCCAGCCCCTGCAACACCGTGTAGCCGAACGCGTGCAACCGCGCGGTGTCCTCGCCCTTGTCCAGCACCACCGTGTGCAGCCCCGCAGCCCGGTACTCGCGCGCCCGGTACAGCGCGATGGCGATGAAGTGCGGCATCTGCCACGTGGCCATGATGGCGAAGAGCGAGAGCCCTCCGGGCTGCACCTCGCCGGCGGCGGCCACCCAGCCCATCAGCGGCGGGAGCGCCCCCGGCAACGCGCCCACCTGCATCGCCCAGTGGGTGCGGCGCTTGAGCGGCGTATAGACGAAGACGTAGGAGGTGAGCGCCACCACGCCCAGCGCGCAGGTGAACGGGTTCACCCACCACAGCAGCGGCAACGAAGTGCCGGTGAGCAGCGCCGCGAAGAACACCGCCGAGGGCGCCGACAGCCGGCCCTGCGGCAGCGGCCGCGTCGCGGTGCGCGGCATGAAGAGGTCCGACTCGCGCTCGAAGACGCAGTTGAGCGTGTTGGCCGCGGCGATGGTACCGGCGGTGCCCAACAGGAGAAACACCCACGCGCGCAGGTCGAGCGTATGACCCGAGAGCCAGGCGCCGCCGGCGGCGGTGATGAGCACCTGCAGCGACAGCCGCGGCTTGGTCAGCGAGGCGAAGTCGGCCAACAGCGCCGCGAGCGGCCGCGCCTCCGACGTTACTTCTGCGGTGAGCTGCTGCGCCGTCACGACGTGGGCCACCTACCCCGGCTCCGCGGACGCCACAAGCGGGGCCACCGCCTCCCCGGCTGGTGGTTGGCATAAGGCGCGCTCACGACAGGAACGCCGCCAGGTCATCCGCCAGCGGCGCCTCGAAGGTGCACCACGCGCCGGTGACCGGGTGGGTCAGCTCCAGCACCGCCGCGTGCAGCGCCTGCCGGGGGAGCCGCAGCCGCACCCACGCCTCGGGCTCCAGCGCGTGGCGGCTGAAGCGGTCGAAGTAGCCGGGGTCGGGGCCGTACATCTTGTCGCCCACCAGCGGGAAGCCCGCGTGCTGCAGGTGCACCCTGATTTGATGCTGCCGGCCGGTCTCCGGAAAGCAGCGCAGCAACGAGAAGTCGGCGCCGTCGCGCGTGAAGCGCCGCTCCACCACGAAGCGGGTGCGGGCGGGCTTGCCCCCGGGGTCGATGCGCACCGCGATGCGGATGAGCGCCGTGCCGTCGGCGATGGGCGCGTCGACGGTGAAGTCCTCCGGCACCCGGCCCTCCACCACCGCCAGGTACTGCTTCTTCACCGCGCCCTCGGCGAAGCGCCGCATCAACCGCGCGGAGGCCTCCGGGGTGCGCGCGCACACCACCAGGCCCGAGGTCTCGCGGTCGAGCCGGTGCGCGGGGTCTGCCCGGAAGCCGTAGAGGTGCTTGAGCTGCTCCACCAGCGTGTTGTGGAAGTAGCGCGCGGTGGGGTGAATGGGCAGCCCGGCGGGCTTGTTCACCACCAGCAGCGCGTCGTCGAGGAACACCTCCGCCAGCGCCTCGGGGCCCGGCACCGACGGCTCGGCGCGCACCCGGCGCCGCAGCTCGAAGGTCAGCCCCGGCCACACCGGCGTGGCGCAGGTCAGCGGGCGCTCGTACACCAGGTCGCGCTCGATGATTTCCCGCACCCGCTCCAGCGTGGCGCGACGGATTTTCTGACAGAGGTACGCGTCGAGGCGCCAGCCGGCGTAGTTCCGCTCGACGGTGTAGCGGATGAGGGCGATGTCCTGCTCGGCTTCGGCGGCCACCCCACGCCTCAAGCACAAAGGCGGTCCGCCCGTCGAGCCACCCCGCATCGGCGCTGAACGGCGGCGGAGACTTTGAGGCTATGGTGACCGCGTGTACGCGCTCCTCACGGTGTTGACGCTGGCGGCCGCCCCTCGCCTCGCGGTCATCGAGGTCGACGCGCCGGACCTGATGATGGGCCTCGGCGCGCAGGTGACCCGGGAGCTGGTGACGCAGGCCCGGGCGCAGGCCTTCGAGGTGGTGCCCCCGGAGACGCTGCGCGCGGAGCTGACGCCCCGACAGCTCGCGGCGCTGCGCGCGTGCGGAGGCGACGCGGTCTGTGTCGCCGCGGGGCTGCGCGGCCTGGGCGTCCAGCGGGCGGTGCTGGGCCGGCTGGGCCGCGACGACCGCAGCTACCTCCTCAAGCTGTGGCTGGTCGACGTCGAGCAGCAGCAGGTCATCGCCGACGTCGACCGCGCCATCCTCATCGCCTCGCGGCGCTTCCAGAAAGACGTGGAGCAGGCGGTGCCGCCGCTGCTGCGCGGCGAGCGCGAGGCGCGGGGCACGCTGACGCTGACCTCCAACGTGGGCGACGCGGTGCTGTACCTCAACGGCGAGCCGGTGGGGCCGCCGCCGGTGACGGTGCCCCTCAAGCCCGGCAAGCACGAGGTGAAGGCCGAGCGCCAGAAGTACCTCCCGGTGACACGGCTGGTCGACGTGGAGGCCAACCAGGAGACGACGGCGACGCTGCAGCTGCTGCTCAAACCCGGCGAGGTGGCCGACGCGCCGGCGGTGGCCGCGGCCCCGGTGACGCAGACGCCCGCGCGCCCGGGCGTCACGCTCTCGGCGCTGACGTGGGTCTTCGGCGGCCTGACGGTGGCCGCGGGCGGCACCGGCCTCGGCTTCGGCGCGGCCTCCCGGGCCCAGGCCGACGCGCTGCAGAGCGG
>CALNBU010000090.1 GCA_937875615.1 uncultured Archangium sp. | reverse complement strand
GTGGGCGCGAGCCGCGCCGCGCGCATCTCCCGCTTCCTCACCGAGCAGGCCAGCGGCTTCGGCGGCAACATCGGCTTCGGCATGCTGCTGGGCTTCATGCCCATGCTCTTCCAGCTGGTCGGGCTCCCGCTCGAGGTGCGCCACGTCACCTTCGTCACCGGGCAGCTGGCCTACGCGCTGGCCCACGACGGGCCGCTGGCCTTCACCCGGGAGCCGTTCCTGCTCTCGCTCCTCTCGATTCCCCTGGTGGGCCTCATCAACTTCGGCGTCAGCTTCGCCTGCGCCATCTTCGTCGCCCTCCGCGCCAAGGGCCTCGGCGTGCGCGGACAGCTGCGGCTGCTGCGCGCCGTCGCCCGCCGCTTCGTGACCTCGCCGCGCGCCTTCTTCATCGCCCCCCGCGAGGTGCCCGAGACCGGCGAGCGGGCCGCGGTGAGCGCGCGGGCCTGACCCCGAAACCTTGTGGCCGTGATGCAAGCCGCAGGTCGCTGTACGCCGGGCCGCGGCCTGCGGTAGGCGCGGCCCCCATGCGCGCCCTCGTCTTCTTCTCTCTCTTCGCCTGCGCCAACCCGGCGCCCCGCGCGCACCTGACGCCCAACGGCACGGTGGTCATCGGCCCGCCGAGCTCGGTCTACACCACCGAGACGCCCGCCCAGCCGCTCGACGCCGCCGCCACCTGCGGCGCGCAGCGCAGCGGCACCACCTTCACCGACGTCACCCACGCCTGGGGCCTCAGCGAGGTGCGCGGCAACCGGCTCTCGGTGGCCGACCTCGACAACGACGGCTACCCGGACCTCGTCATCTCCTCGAGCGCGCCCAACCGGCGCTCGGCGCTGGCGCTGCCCGACGGAGGGAGCCAGCTGCTGGTGCGACAGCTGATGAACCGCCCGGCCCCCTCGGGGGCGGGCCGCGTCTTCGTCGACGAGACGCTGGCCGGCGGCCTCTTCACCACCCGCGACGACGCCGAGGCCGCGCTGCGCTCGGTGCAGCTCACCATCTTCGGCGACGTCGACAACGACGGAGACCTCGACGCGCTCACCGGCACCTTCGTCGACCCCGCGCAGCCGGCCACCGACCCGGGCGACCGCACCGAGGTGATGTTGAACGACGGCACCGGCCACTTCAGCCTCGGCGAGCCCTCCGACGTGCGCCCGTCGGCGCAGCAGCGGTGGCCCACCAGCGGCGCGGCCTTCACCGACTATGACCTCGATGGCCACCTCGATGTCTTCACCGGCAACTGGTACGAGAACTACGGCGCCAGCTACTTCGGCGTGCAGGCGCGGCTCTACCGGGGCGCGGGCGGCACCTTCACCGACGTCACCAGCCAGGCCGGCCTCACCACGCTGCGCACCACCGAGTCGCTGGCGGACTTCACCAACCACCGCCCGGCCTACGGCGTCACCGCCTGTGACGTGAATGGAGACGGGGCCCCCGAGCTGCTGGTGTCGGCCTACGGGCGCCAGGCCAACCTGCTGTACCGCAACAACCGCGACGGCACCTTCACCGACGAGAGCGCCGCCTCGGGCTTCGCCGGCGACGGGGACCTCGACTACCGCGACAACGAGAACTTCAAGTGCTGGTGCACGGTGCACACCGCCGAGCCCGACTGCGCCGGCGTGGCCGCGCCCAACGTGCAGTGCGGCGCGCCGGCCGACGGCGCCTGGCCCCGCGGCACCGACGACCAGCCCTGGCGCAACAACGGCAACACCTTCTCCACCTGGTGCGGCGACGTCGACGGCGACGGCCTCAACGAGCTCTACAGCGCCGAGATTCGTCACTGGTGGGCGGGCTCCGCCTCCGACTCTTCGGAGCTGCTGCGCAACGTGTCCACCGGCGCCGAGGTGCGCTTCTCCCGGCCCGGCAACGCCGCCACCGGCCTCGCGCCGCCCCGCGTCGGCGGCTCCTGGAACGAGGGCGGCATCATGGCCGCGGGGGGAGACCTCGACAACGACGGGCGCGTCGACCTGCTGCTGGCCGAGAGCGACTACCCGGACCAGTTCGGAGAGCTCTTCGCGCAGCAGGCCGACGGCCGCTTCGAGCGCGTGCGCGCGGCGTGGAACCTCTCGCACCCCTGCATGTCGGGCCTCGCCATCGCCGACTTCGACCGCGACGGAGACCTCGACGTGCTGGCCGGCGCCGGCACCGCTCGGGACTGCGCCCAGCAGTGGCGCTTCGGCAACGAGGTGCGGTTGTACGAGAACCAGGCCACGGACTCCGGCTGGCTGCTGCTGCACCTCGCGGGTGACGGCGTCGCCACCAACCGCGCGGCCATCGGCGCGCGCGTCACGGTGAAGGCCGGCGGCCGCACCATGACGCGCGAGGTGTCAGGCGGCTACGGCCACTTCGGCCAGCAGAACGACGTCACCCTGCACGTGGGCCTCGGCGCCTGCGACGGCGCCGACGAGGTCACGGTGCGCTGGCCCGACGCCCGGGGCAGCACCCAGACCTTCGCCCGCGTGAAGGGCAACCAGTTCCTTCACCTCGAGCAGGGCGCGGCCACGCCCTTCGTGGTGACGCCGCGCTGACGCGACGGAAAAAAGGAACACGCGCCGGTGTCAGTACCTCCTGTGACGACCAACCCAGGAGCTGACCCATGTATCGAACTCTCTCTTCCCTCGCGCTGGCCGCAGTGTTCGCGGCCTCGCCCTCCTTCGCCGACCGACTCGACGGCTTCGCCGACATGCACACCCACCCCATGAGCCACCTCGGCTTCGGAGGCATGGTGATGTACGGCGCGCCCGACATCGACACCCCCATGCTGCCGAGCCAGAAGTACCGCGGCTTCGACCTCTTCCAACCCGAGTGCAATCCCACCGTCGAGACCTCCGGCTCACTGCAGGGCGCGCTCGGCGACTGCAACGCGCTGCACGGCGCGCCGGGGCTCGACAACGACTGTGGCGACATCATCCGCTCGGCCATCGTCGACAAGATTGAGGAGCACTACGTCTTCGAGTCTCCGAACCCCGGGCTCGGCTGGAAGGTCAATCAACACCCCCGCGCGGGTGCGCCGGCCTTCGCCCACTGGCCGCACTGGTCGTCGGTGACGCACCAGCAGATGTACTGGGAGTGGATTCGCCGCGCCTGGGCCGGTGGCCAGCGGGTGATGGTGGCGCTGGCGGTCAACAACACGCTGCTGGCCAAGGCCGGCAACGCCTCGATGCTCGTCGACGACCGCTCGTCGGTCGACGCGCAGCTCGACGAGATGACCCGCTTCGTCACCAACCACGGCGACTTCATGGAGATTGCCCGCTCGGCGACGGACCTCCGGCGCATCGTCAAGGCCGGCAAGCTCGCGGTGGTGCTGGGCGTGGAGACCGACGACTTCGGCAACCTGTCGCGGCGCCGCGCCAACGGCGAGACCATCGGGCTGGCGCAGGTCACCGCGGAGCTCCATCGGCTCCACGCCCGCGGCGTCCGCTACATCCTGCCCATCCACTTCTCGAACACGGTGCTGGGTGGCTACGCCATCAACCGCGACCTCTTCGCGCTGTCCTCGAAGGAGTACACCGACGCCTTCCCCTCACCGCGCCAGTCCTGCGGTGAAGGAATCCACTTCGAGTTGAAGAAGGTGGCCTTCGAAGACGCCGAGGCCGCCCTGCTGCGGACCCGCGACCTGGGCCGCATCATCGACGCGCAGCCGGACTACACGCCCCCGGCGCCCGGGTGCGGGCACGCCAACACCGTCGCGCTCAACACCCTCGGGCATCAGGCGCTCCAGGAGATGATGAACCTCGGCATGTTGATTGACATCGACCACATGTCACGGCGCGCGGCCGACGAGGCGCTCGCCGACGCGCGGCTCCGCAACTACCCGCTCAACTCCGGACACAACGGCCTGCTCGACCCGGCCTGCCTCACGGGCACGGCGACGGACCCGCAGCGCTGCACCGAGAACGCCCGCACCCGCGCCCAGTACGAGTCGATTCGCGCCACGCGCGGCATGGTCGGCATGGGCCACGGCGGCACCTCGACCAACTTCGTGCGCAGCTACCGCGCCCTGCTCCCGCTGCTGGGGAACCGCGCCATCGCCATCGGCACCGACGCCAACGGCCTGGAGCCGCTCCCCGCGCCCGACCCACTCGCCCCGGTGACGTACAACACGACGTTCCCCCGGTACGCCTTCGCCGGCACCACCTTCGACTACAACACCATCGGCTTCGCCCACTACGGCATGTTCCCTGACTTCCTGCGCAGCCTCCAGTCGGCGTCGGCGTCGACGAACCGCATGAGCGGGGGCGAGATGAGCAGGTTCATGAGCTCCGCCGAGCAGTTCGCCCGCACCTGGGAGCGCGCGGAACTCCGGGCGAGCGGGGCCCCGCGCACCGCCGCCTTCTCCTTCGGCACCACCTGGTGTTCCCACGCCGGCGCGACCTCGTACACCGGCGACTTCAACGGCGACGGCGCCCAGGACCTGCTCTGCCAGGACGACACCCGCATCTGGATTGACTACGCCAACAACCGCGGCGAGCTGGGCGGCGTCACCGACTGGTGGGGCAACGTCGCGCTGTGCCGCGGCGCGGGCCAGACGGTGATGTTCGGCGACTTCAACGGCGACCAGCGGGCCGACTTCTTGTGCAAGTCGAGCAGCGGCGTGGCCATCATGTACGCCGACCAGAACGGCCGCTTCGATGGCTCCTACGACCACTCCGCTTCGTGGTGCACCGGCGCGGCCTCCCTGCTGCTCGGCGACTTCAACGGCGATGGCCGCACCGACCTGCTGTGCCGCGGGAGCGTTCATCAGCTCAACCTCGCCGACAACGACGGCCGCTTCGGCTCCACCGACCTGCTCTCGTCCTTCTGCACCGGCGCGAACACGCTGTCGGTGGCCGACGTCGACGGCGATGGCCGCGAGGACCTCCTCTGCCGCTCCTCGACGCAGCTCCAGGTGGACTACGCCAGCGAGACCGGGTCCTTCACCGGCGCCAACTACACGCTCCCCAGCACGTTCTGCACGCACACCGGCGCGCGCCCGGCCTTCGTCGACGTCAACGGCGACGGTCGCGCCGACTGGGTGTGCCGCGCCCCCGGCTACATGTGGGTGGACTATGCCAGCGCCGACGGCCGCTACGGGGCGCCTGACTGGGAGCGCGCCCTGACGTTCTGCACCATGTCGACGGACACCTTCAGCTTCGCCGACGTCAACGGCGACGGTCGCGAGGACATGCTCTGCAGGAACAGCTCGAACTCCGTGCGCTACGCCCAGAGCACCGGAACCTTCTGAGTCGAGGTCTCCCCTGACGATGGCCCGTGCCCAACGGCGCGGGCCATTCGTCGTTTCTCGACGCAGGTTACCGACGGGTGAAGGTGCCGCGGTCGCCCGTCAGCCGCGTCACCCACGTCTCGCGCCGGGCGTCGAAGCGCGCCTCCGGAAGCAGCGGCGACGGCGGGCGGCGCCCGGCCACCACCTCGCGCAGCGCCTCCCCCTGAGCCAGGAGCCACGCGCCCGTCAGCCGCCCCCAGATGGTGCTGCCACCTTCGTAGTGCTGCGCCTCGTACTCGCGCACGGTGGTGAAGTAGCCCGCGTAGTCGCCGGTGACGGCGGCCACCATGGCCGCGCCCTCTCCGTCCGCCCGCAGCACCTCGCGCAGCTGCCAGGCCAGCGTGGTGGTGGGCTCCCCTGGCACCGACAGCAGGCGCAGCGGCGCGTCGCCGCCCTCGAAGCGGAGCTCCAGCAACCGCAGCGGGAGGCGCGGGTGTTGCCGGTCGAGCGCCCCGCGCGTCAACGCCAGCGGCAGCGCCTGCAGCGGGTTGAGCGGGCACCACACCTTCG
>CALNBU010000089.1 GCA_937875615.1 uncultured Archangium sp. | reverse complement strand
GCGTCGACCACGCGCACGTCGCTGCCCGCGCCGCCGCTGCCGACGGGCGTGGTGAGCGTGAGCGAGGTCTCGGAGGTGACCGCCACGTCGGCGGCCGCCAGCGTCCCCACGGTGAGCGAGACTGCGGGAGGGAGCGCCGCGCCCGTCACCGAGGCCGCCGTGCCGCCGGCCACCGGACCGCGGTTGGGGCTGATGGCGGTGAGCTCCACCCGCCACGTCGCGCCGCCGACCAGCGTCGCGTTCTCGGCGTCGAGCGTCACGGCCACGTCTGACACGCGTGCCGCCGCGCCGCGCGCGGGCACCGTCAACACGGCGGTGGAGAAGGTGCGGGTGCTCACCGTGGCCGCCTCTCCGCCGATGGTGACCGTCAGCGCGCCGGTGTCGAGGGCCTGCCCGGTGAGGGTCACGGTGTCTCCGGCGCGCACCAGGCGCGGCGAGACCGCGAACACCGCGAAGCTCCCCGCCGGGTCGATGAAGGTGAAGCCCTTCTTCGTGGTCCAGCTGCCCTGCGGCGTGGTCACCACCACGTCGACCGCGCCGGCCGCCGAGGCGGGCGTGGTGACGGTGAGCTGCGTGTCGCTCACCACGGTGAGCGCGGTGCCGGGGGTGGCGCCGAACGACACCCCGCTGGCGCCGGTGAAGCCGGTGCCCGTCAGCGTCACCACGTCGCCGCCCGCGAGGTCACCGACCGCGGGAGCGATGCCGGTGATGCGCAGCTCCGGCTGGTAGCTGTAGGCGCGGCGCTGCCTCGAGACGCCGTTCTTGTTGTACACCACCAGGTCCACCAGCCCGGCCGCGACGCCCCGCGGCGCCACCGCGGTCAGCTCCGAGGCCGAGACGAAGGTGATGGTGGGGCTGGAGAAGCTACCGAACAGGACCTGGGTGTCGGAGGTGAAGCCCGCTCCGCTGATGGTCACCACGTTGCCGCCGGCCAGCGGGCCCGAGGCGGGGGAGAAGGAGGCCACCGACAGCTCATCGAAGTAGGTGAAGCAGCTGTTGCAGTTGAAGGTGCCGTTGGGGTTCGACAGCCGCACCGTCACCGGCCCGGCGATGCCGGGCGGGGTGCGGAACTCCATCGTCTCGTCGTCGATGATCTGCAGGTCCTGCACCGGGTTGCCGCCCAGCTCGAGGTTGGTGAGCGTGCGCGCGACGCTGCCGGTCCCGGCTACGCCCGAGAGGAAGCCGCTGCCCTGCAGCACCACCGGCGTGCCGCCCGCCGAGGCTCCGCGCGGAGGCAGCACCCGGTTGATGCGCAGCTCGGGCCGCGGCCCGCCGTCGGTGACGAAGCCGCCCCCGGTGACGAAGCCTCCACCCGCGCCACCGCCCGCGCCGCCACCCAGCCCACCACCTCCGCCACCGGTGCCTGCGTCGATGTCGCCCGCGTCGGGCTGCACCTGCTGGGGGCACGCCGAGAACGCCACGAAGGACGCCAGGAGAAGCGCAGAGAGGTTCTTCACGGGAGCTCCAACTTGAGAGTGTACGAATTGGCGATGCGCTCGGTGTCGCCGACGACGCGGACCACGATGGAGGGCCCACCGAGGACACTCACCGGGGTGCTGATGACCGGCAGCGTGTCGCTGTTGCAGGAAATCTGCGTGGTGCCGTCGTCGCGGAACGCGCACAGGCGCAGGCGTCCGGCGCTGGCCTGGTAGTTGACGAGCGAGACGCGCGCGGTGGTGGCCTCCGAGGGGAGGCTGATGCGGAACCAGTCCTGGTCCTGCGGGCAGATGCGACCATCGGTCTCGCCCGCGCCGGCCAGCTGGGTGGCGGCGGCCAGCGCGTCGTTGGGCTCCCGCGCGTCGTCGTCGCACGGCGTGCCGCGCGACTTGAGGATGCGCAGGCCATAGGGCTGGAAGTCGTCGATGGTGCTCACCACCACGAAGTAGGTCGCCGCGGTGGGCGCCACGTAGCTGGCGGTGAAGCGGCCGGCGGACACCGTGCGGCCGGTGGCGTCCTTGATGACGGTCGAGAAGTTGTTCTCGGCGAAGGCGTCGGCCTCGAGGTTGATGCCCAACTGGTCGCCGCGCGCGAGCGGAATCGAGAACCAGTCGACGTCGGCCTCGCACAACGTCAGCTCGCGGTAGGTCTGCGGCGTGACCGCGGTGGCGGTGGCGTCGTCGTTGTTGGGCTCGAACACGTCGGGCTGACAGTTGCGCGGGATGCACCGGCCGTTCGAGAGGTCGCACTTCTGGCTGGCGGCACAGTTGTCGTCGCTGCGACACGCCGGCGCCCTGGCCAGGCACGCTCCGGTCTGCACCAGGCACACCAGCGGCACCGGGCAGTCGCGGTCGCTGTAGCAGCGCGAACCGGCGCTGCAGTTGCCGGCGGCGTCGCAGACCAGGCCGGGTCCGCACTCCGAGTCTTCTGCGCACTGCCGGCACAGCTCGCCGATGCAGCGGGTCGAGACCGGGCAGATGTCCACCTGGGTGTCGACGGTGCAGCGCGGCTGGCAGATGCGGGAGCCGGTGTTGCAGGCCTCGCCCGCCGAGCAATCGAAGTCGGAGGCGCAGCCCAGGTCTTCCTCACACACCAGCGTGGTCTGGTTGCAGCGGTTCTCGTCGGGGCACTCGGTGGTCTGCGTGCCGGGGCACAGCGAGACCTGGCTGCGCGCCAGACAGAGGCCCTGGCGGCACCAGGAGCCGGCCTGACAGTTCTCGTTGGTAGTGCACTCGTTGCCCCAGCCTTCGCGCAGCACGCAGAGGAGCGAGTCGGGGTCACAGACCTCCTTCACGCTGCACTGGCCGGAGGTCGTGCATTGACCGCACAGCTTGTCCTGCGTGCAGATGAGGCCCGCGTCGCACTGCTCGCGCGTCTCGCAGGTGAGGTCGGGCGGTTCACCCGCGTCCGGCTTGGGCTGCTCGGTGGGACAGGCCAGGAGGGCCAACGTCAAGAGAGGAGAGAGTCGCTTCACTGCTGCACCACCGTCACGGCCCCATCGGGCCAGGAGATGTCCAACGCCGGCCATTGTTCACCGGCGGTGGTCAGGGTTTTCACCGCTTCGGCCTTGAGCACGCCGAACTGGTACACGCGCACCGTGACCGTGCTGTTGGTCTCGAGGCCGAAGGTGTCGAGGGGGTTCTGCAGCACCGCCCACACCCGGTAGACGCCGTCGACGGGGTCGACGTAGCCCCAGGTCTCCGGGCCGTAGCCGGTCAGCGCGTCGCGGCCGAACTCCGGGTCGTCGGCGCTGTCGCCTTCGACGCCCCAGTCGGGCGTGCGGTTCTGGAAGTAGCAGTCGTCCGGGGCGGTGAAGAGCGGCGCCGCCGGGTTCCTGGTGACGTGCAGGTCGAGGTCGGTGCGGGGGTTGTTCCAGAACATCTCCACCAGCAGCTTCTGGGCGGGCGAGGCCACCACGGTGGCGCGCGCCGGCTGGCACGACTTCGCGCCGGCCGCGTCGGTGACCTCCAGCTGCACCTCGTAGGCGCCGGGCACCGACGGGTCGAGGGTCATGGTGGCCAGCGGGGTGTCGGCGTTGGCCAGCACGGTGTTGGAGGCCAGCGGCTTGCTGCGCAGGGTCCAGGTGTAGGTGATGGGGTCATCGCCGTCGGGGTCCAGGGAGTTGGCGCCGTCGAGCGTCACCAGCTGGCCGGGGGCCGCGTTGCCGGTGGGCCCGATGGTGGCCACCGGGGCCTTGTTCACCGTGGCGCGCAGCGGAATGAGGACCTCCCGGCGCTCGGGGTCGGTGGTCTCGAGGCGGATGGTGCCGGTCAGCTCCCCCTCGGCGCCGGCCGGCGCGGCCGCGCGCACGGTGAGCTGAATCTCGCCGGGCAGGCCGTTGGGGTCGGTGGTGGGGATGGTCGCCGGGGTGGTGGTGGAGCCCACGAAGCCGAAGGCGGGGTGGCTGTCTTCGGTGAAGCCGATGCTGTTGAGCACCAGGTCCGCGGTGCCCTGGCTCTTGATGGTGAGCAGCAGCACCGACGAGCCGCACTCCGCGACGCGGTTGAAGTCCAGGGTCTCCGGCTCCACCGCCACGATGGCCCGGGTGCTGCCGGTGCCCACCAGGGCGATCTCGGCGCGGGGGAGCTCCTCGTCGTTGGTCTCGATGATGAGCGTGTTCTCGTAGCGCTGCTCGGCGAGGGGCGTGAAGCGCATCTTGAGCCGCTCGGTCTCACCGCCCTCCAGCTCGGCGGGGAGCGAACTCATCAGCTGGAAGATGCCGTCGTCGTTGGCGAGGGACACGCTGCGGATCTCGAGCAGCGCGCGGCCGGCGTTGCTGACGTCGAGGTCCAGCTCGCTGAAGTTCAGCACCGGGATGGTGCCGAAGTCGGTCGGGGAGCCAGGCGGAATCAGCACCGGGCGCACCTGAGAGACGCCCCCGCCACAACCGTCGCAGGCCGCCAGCGTCAGCAGGGCGGAGACAACCAGCAGCGGCCTCATTCCTGTGGCCCCTTTCCTTCTTCGTAGTACTCGATCTCGACGGTCGAGGAGATGTTGGGGACCGAGTCACCAGAGAAGTAGATGACCTGGTTGGCCTCTTCGTACACCCACCCGTTGGGCTCGCCGGCCCTGGGGGTGCAGACCACGCCGAGCGACTCCAGCGGGGCGTCGGTGCAGGCGGTCTTGTCGATGCTCGCGCAGTTGGCGGTCTTTTCGGCGGACGCGTTGCACGGGTACATCACCCGCACCTCGATGGTGCTGATGTTGGGCGCCACCTGCAGCGCGAACTTGCGCTTGAGGCCCACCGCGTTCTGCGCGAGGCGCTCCAGGGTGACCGAGAAGTTCTGGTCGCAGATGGAGCCCACCTCGCCGCCGGTGAGGTCGGACAGGGCCTTGTAGCGGGCGCCGGGGGTGGCGCCGCAGCTGTTGCCGGGCACGTCGCCCATGATGGCCGCGGTGGTGACCATGCCGTCGTTGCCCACGCCCTTCACCGTCTCGAAGTAGCGGTAGAAGTAGCGCACGTCTTCGCTCGACCGGTCTTCTTCGTCGGTGACGAAGATGATGTAGAGGTAGGCATCGGTGCGCAGGAACGGGTAGTTCGTGCCATCCGCGTCACACCGCGCGAGGCACTCCGCCCGCTCGTTGTTGGCGGTGCCGGCGCAGGTGGTGTTCTTGCAGTAGTTGAGGATCTCGAGATTTTCCGCCGCCTGCCGGTCGAGGGCCATGCGGGCGGCCGAGAGGCCGACCTCGTAGGGGCTGCCGTCGATGCCCACCCGGATGTTGCGCTTGAAGGCGTCGATCACGCTGGGCGTGTCGGTGGCCAGCACCGGAGGGGCGCCCACGAAGCGGCCCTGCTCCCGGAAGATGTCGGTGGTGGTGATGCCGATGCGGAAGTCGATGGCGTTGCGGGTGAACTCGCTCATGAACGCCTGGAAGTTGTTGGCGAGGTTCTCCTGGCGCGGGGCCATGGAGCCGGAGTTGTCGACGACCCACAGCACGTCGATCTTGGAGGCCGCCTGCTGGGTATAGAGGTCGACGCGCACATCGGGCGGCAGCGTCGGGTTGAGGAGGCCTCCACCACAATCGCGACAGCCGAGGGCGGTGAGGACGAGGGCGACTAGGATGATCGGACGCACGGGGTCGCTATGTATAGCAAGGTACGCACCGCGTCTAAGGGGTCTGAACACATGATTCTTCGCGGAGTTACAAACCCGCGCTTTGCGCGTTGACTTGATTTCCTGCGGCTTCTATGGCGCGGGCGCCATGGCGTCACTCCGCGACATCCGTAAGCGCATCAAGTCGGTGAAGAACACACGTCAGATTACCAAGGCCATGAAGATGGTCTCGGCCGCCAAGCTCCGCCGCGCCCAGGATGGCGTGGTGTCGG
>CALNBU010000088.1 GCA_937875615.1 uncultured Archangium sp. | reverse complement strand
CTGGAGCGTGCTCGCGAAGACGCTGTCGTACTGCCCGAGGTCGAAGCCCATGGTGCCGAAGCGCTGGTGAGACCAGACCGACCAGATGGCGATGAGCGTGGCCTGCGCCGTCATCAGCACGAACAACGTCCCCAGCTGGACCCTGCCGTTGGAGGCGGCGGCCCGCACCGCGGCCCAGCTCCGCGTCACGCGCTCGGGGACGCCCGCCATCAATCCGGGCGGACGCTCGGCCCACGCCGCGAAGCTGATGCGAGCCAGGCGCTCTCCACCTCGGAGCCGAAGGAGGGCCTGAACAGCGCCACCAGCAGGGGGCTCACCGCCAGCGGACTGGCGAGGCGCACCCACCACTCCAGGGCCGGGACGGCCTGCTCCGGGCGCCGCACGCACTGCGCCACCGCCCAGCCGATGCCGAGCGCCGCGCACAGCAGCGGAACGAGGATCAACCAGCGGCGATCCAGGGCGGTGAGCGCGTTCGCAGCGAAGAACTCCGGCCGGAGCGCCGAGCCCACCGTGGCCAACGCCGACATCGACAACGAGACGATGAGCCCGAAACCCAGACTGACACGGGCGACCCGAACGAGCATGGCGGAGGCGCGTAGCACACGGTTGGCAGCCGGTAAGCCTCAGACTATGGGTGCCGCCCGTGAGCGAACCCACGCCCGACAAGCAGGTCGACGCGCACCCCGACGTCGAGGCATCGCCCGGGCCCGAGGCTCCGTCTCCCGAAGCGTCGTCTCCCGAGGTCGAGGCGCCGGCGCCGGTCGAACCCGTGGCGCCGGAGCCAGCGCAGCCAGAGGGGAACCCGGTCACCAACAGCGTGCTGCGCTGGACCACGCTGCTCTTCGTGGTGCTGGGCACCGTGGTGCTCGCCGGCAGCGCGCTGCGGCACTTCGACACCGCCGCCGATCTCGCCGAGGGCAAACGCTGGCGGGCCAGCAGCAAGCTGCTCAACTGCAACCCCAGCCGCATGGAGTGCGAAGGCACCCACACCGCCATCTTCTTTCACACCCACGAGGAAGCTCAGCCCTGGGTGGAGTTCGACCTGGGCCAACCCTCCACCTTCCGCTCGGCGACGGTGATCAACCGCGGCGACTGCTGCCAGGACCGGGCGCTGCCGCTGGTGCTGGAGGCCAGCGACGACCAGCGCAGCTGGCGGGAGCTGGCGCGCCGGGACGAATCATTCAACGTGTGGACGCCCCGCTTCGACGCCACCACCGCGCGCTACGTGCGGCTGCGGGCGACGAGGACCACCATCCTCCACCTGACCTCGGTGAAGATTCACCCCTGACGGCTCACCGCTCCGGCGGGCGCCCGAAGTTCACCTCTTCTGAGACCAGGTACAGCGGGCGACGCTTCACCTCTTCATAGGTGCGGCCCACGTACTCGCCCAGGATGCCCGTCATCAGCAGCTGCGCCGCCGAGCCGAGGGACACCGCGATCATGATGGTGGTCCACCCGGCGACGGTGCCGGAGCCAAACACCTTCTCGTAGGCGGCCCACAGCCCCGCGCCCACCCCGATGAATCCTGCCGCGGTGCCCAGCCAGGTGGCGATGCGCAGCGGCATCACCGAGAACGAGGTGATGCCGTCGATGGCGAAGCGGATCATCTTGCGCAGCGGGTACTTGGTCTCGCCGGCGAAGCGCGCGGGGCGCTCGTAGTACACGGCGGTCTGACGGAAGCCGACCCACGCCACCATGCCGCGGACGAACCGGTGCGTCTCACGCAACGCCCGGAGCGCCAGCACCACCTTGCGGCTCATCAGGCGGAAGTCGCCCGCATCGACGGGGATACTGACGCCCACGATGGCGCGGAGCAGCCGGTAGAACACGGCCGCGGTGAAGCGCTTGAAGACGGTCTCGCCCTCGCGCTGCTTGCGCACGCCGTAGACCACGTCGAAGCCCTCGCGCCACTTGACGAGCATGTCGCGCACCACCTCCGGAGGGTCCTGGAGGTCGGCGTCCATCACCACCACCGCCTCGCCCTCGGCGCGATCCACTCCCGCCGTGATGGCCAGCTGATGGCCGAAGTTCCGCGAAAAGCTCACGATGCGGTAGCCCGGGTTCTCCGCCGCCAGGGCCTTGAGCATCTCCAGCGAGCGGTCCTTCGAGCCGTCGTTGACGAACACCACCTCCGCGGTCTCGCCCAGCTCACCCAGGAACGTCTTCAGCCGACGCTCCAGCTCGGGGATGGTCTCCTCTTCGTTGAACACCGGCAACACCAACGACAAGGTCGGGCGGCGGGCGCCGCGGTCTTCGAACGATTGCTGCGTCACTTCCACCGGAGCAGACACAGGCGCGCGCTCTGACATAGGCCTCCCGCGACGTCAACGTGCGGCGCCGGGTGCCACCGGGAGCCGGATGACGAAGTGCGCCCCCTCCCCGGCGGCGCCCTCGGCGCGGATGCTGCCGCGGTGCGCCTCGACGATGGTGCGCGACACCGAGAGCCCCAGGCCCGTGCCCTGGCCGCGCCGCTTGGTGGTGAAGAAGGGCTTGAAGAGCTGCTCCTTCACCTCGTCGGCGAGGCCCGGCCCGGTGTCGGCCACGCGGAGCTCGACGAAGCCCGGCTCGCCCGCCGCGCTGGACACCGTGATGCGCTTGACCGGCGAGCGCTCCATGGCCTGCCCCGCGTTCATCATCAGGTTGAGCAGCACCTGCCGCAGCTGGTTGGAGTTCCCCCGCAACGGCGGGAGGCCCTCGGCGAGCTTCGTCTCCACCGTCACGCCCTGCATCTGCAGCTGGTGGACGCACAGGGCCAGCGCGCCCAGCACCACCTCGTTGGGAGGCAGCGCCTCGAACTCGATCTCCGGGGGTCGGGAGAACTCCAGCAGGTTCTGGAGGATGCGGTTGGCCCGGTAGGCGTCCTGCTCGATGAGCTTGAAGTACTCGTGCAGCTCCTTGAGGTCCGTCGACTCCTGCCCCAGCTGCGAGAAGCCCACGATGCCCACCATGGGGTTCTTCACCTCGTGCGCCACGCTGGCCGCCAGCTCGCCCACCGCCGACAGCTTCTCGCTCTGCACCAGCTGGGCGTTGGCCCGCTGGAGCTGCTCGCTGCGGCGCACCAGCTCGCGGCTCATCTGGTTGAGCGCCGCGCCCACCGCGCGGATCTCCTGCGGGCCCGCCACCGGTACCTCCACGCCAAACTCGCCGCGGGAGATGGTCTGCATGGTGGCCGAGAGGTCGCTGAGCGGCCGCGTCACCCGCCGCCCCAGCAGCACCGCCAGCAGCAGCGCCAGCGCGCCCACCCCGAAGGCGAAGAGCAGCGAGCGACGCGACAGCTCCCGGGTGGCCTTGAAGACCTCCGCGCGGGGCACCTCCACCACCACCGAACC
>CALNBU010000087.1 GCA_937875615.1 uncultured Archangium sp. | reverse complement strand
AGACCATCGACGGGCTGTGGCTCCAGCGCGACGAGTCGGGCGTGCAGGCGCAGATCGACGCCGCCTGGCGCGAGGGCCTCAAGACCTACCCCGAAGACTACGGGCTGCTGTGGCGCGCGGCCCGGGCCCGCTGGTGGAGCGCCGACGGCCTGACCGATCAGGCGCTGCGCAAGCAGCTGGCCAGAGAGGGCTGGAACTACGGCAAGCGCGCGGCGGCGAAGCAGCCGGCGGCCGTCGAGGGGCACTACTTCATCGCCGTCAACATCGGCGCCTACTCACAGGCGGTGGGCATCCTCGCGGCGCTGGGAGAAGGCCTGGAGGGGAAGTTCCTCGCGGCGCTCGACGCGGCGTGCAAGGCCGACGAGCACTTCAACGGAGAGGGCTGCTTCATCACCCGCGGCCGCTACCACTTCGAGCTGCCCTGGCCCAAGCGGGACCTCAAGAAGTCGAAGGAGTTTCTGGGCAAGGCCATCGGCAACCAGCCTGGCATCTTGCGCTCGTACTACTTCCTCGCCCAGACGCTGGATGCGGACGGAGACAAGAAGGCGGCGAAGGAGACGTTGCGGAAGGCGCTCGACGGCGCCTCCACCTATGATCCGCCCGAGGCGCGACGGGTGAAGGCCTGGGCGAAGGACCTGGAGAAGAAGCTGTAGCTCAGCTCTGCTTGGTAGCGGCCTTGTCGGCGCTGGTCACCGACTCGCTGCTGTCGCCAGCCAGCTTCTTGTCGTCCTTCTCGTCGGAGGACTCGCCCGAGAAGCCCTTCTTGAAGTTGCGGATGGCCGAACCCAGCGAAGAGCCCAGCTGCGGCAGCCGCGAGGCCCCGAAGAGCAACATGAGGGCGGTGAGAATCAGCAGAATTTCAAGTGGTTTGAGGCCCATGGGGTGCTCCTTCAGACCCTCGTTCTAAGGCGCTGGCCCGGAATCTTCAAGGGGTCGAGCCTGGCACCGCGGGCGGCTTGTCGATGGGGGCGGCGACGTGGCGGATGACGGGCTCGGCGGGCGCCTGGCCCACGCGCCGTGCGGTCTCCAGCGCCACCATCTGGCTGCGCACCGCCTGGCCATCGAGCTGGAGCGGGACCGGGACGTAGGTGCCGTCGCTCTCGAGCTGCCGCGCCTTGACGTTGTCGCGCAGGCCGAGGCCCAGCACCTCGTCCAGGACGCGCTGCTTGAGCTGGGGATCCTCGATGGGGGCCATCACCTCCACGCGGCGATGGAAGTTGCGCGGCATCCAGTCGGCCGACGACATGAAGACGTCGGTCTGGGGGCCGACGCCGAAGGCGAAGGCGCGGGTGTGCTCGAGGAAGCGATCCACCACGGACACCACGCGGATCTTCTCTGACAGCCCGGGCACGCCGGGGCGCAGGCAGCAGATGCCGCGCACCAGCAGGTCGACGTCGACGCCCGCCTGGCTGGCGGCGTAGAGCGCGCGGATCACCACCGGGTCCACCAGCGAGTTCATCTTGGCCTGGATGCGCGCCGGCTCTCCCTTGCGGGCGCGGGCGGTCTCCCGCTCGATCAGCTCCAGCACCTTCGTGTGGAGCGTGGTGGGCGCGACCGCCAGGCGCTTCCAGTTGGGCTGCGTGGAGTAGCCGGTGAGCAGGTTGAAGAGCGCGCTGACGTCGTCGGCCAGCTCGGTGCGCGCGGTGAAGAGGCGGGCGGTGGCGGAGTTGTAGTTGCCGGTGCCGAGGTGCACGTACCGGCGGATGCCGTTGCCCTCGCGGCGCACCACCAAAGTCACCTTGCAGTGGGTCTTGAGCCCGATGAGCCCGTAGACCACGTGCACGCCGTTCTCCTCCATGCGGCGGGCCCAGGCGATGTTGTTGGCCTCGTCGAGGCGCGCCTTGAGCTCCACCAGCACCGCCACCTGCTTGCCGTTCTCGGAGGCCCGCACCAGCGCGCGCGCGACCGGGCTGTCTCCGGTGGTGCGGTAGAGCGTCTGCTTGATGGCCAGCACGTTGGGATCATCGGCGGCCTCGTCGAGGAAGCGCACCACCGGGTCGAAGGACTCGTAGGGGTGGTGCAGCAGGAGATCCTTCTGGCCGATGATCTGCACCATCGAGTCGGCGTTGGAGATGACGGCCGGCTCGGAGATGGCGGTGAGGTCCTGCAGCTGGAGCGGTCCGGGTACCCGGTAGACGTCGCCGGGCGAGAGCTTGAGCGCGGCGCGGAGCTGCGACTCGATGGTCTGGGAGACGGCGGCGTCGAGCTCCAGTCGCACCACCGCGCCGCGATCCCGGCGGCGCAGCTCCTGCTGGATGGAGGCCAGCAGGTCCTGGGAGTCCTCCTCGTCGATGTCGAGGTCCCAGTTGCGGGTGAGGCGGAAGGCCGCGGCCTGCTCCACCGCGTAGCCGGGGAAGAGATCCGAGGCGTGCAGGAGGATCAACTCCTCCAGCAGCAGGAAGGCGCTGCCGCTGGTCGAGGGCAGCGGCACCAGCCGCGGCAGCACCGCGGGCACCTGCACCACCGCCAGCGAGGACTCGCCGGCGTCCTTCTTCCGGCGTTGACCGCTGCGCCGCACCACGATGGCCACGTTGAGCGACTTGTTTCTCAGGTGCGGGAAGGGGTGTCCGGGGTCGACGGCCAGCGGCGTCAGCGCGGGGAACACGTTCGATTGGAACCAGCTGCGCGCCGCGGCCTTCTGCTCCGGCTGGAGGTTCTCCCGGGAGAGCACCTGCAGGCCGTTGGCCGCCAGCAGCGGGAGCAGCTCCCGGGTCCAGACCGCGTACTGGTCGTTGACCATCTGGTGCGCGCGCTCGGAGATGGCGGCGAGCAGCTCGCCGGGGAGCATGCCGTCGGCGGGCAGCTCCACCAGGCCGCCCTGCGCCTGCTGGCGAAGGCCCGCCACCCGCACCATGAAGAACTCGTCGAGGTTCCCGGCGACGATGGCGAGGAACTTGGTGCGCTCGTGCAGCGGGAGCGAGCCGTTGCGGGCCTCGGCCAACACGCGCTCGTTGAACGCCAACCACGAGAGCTCGCGGTTCAGGAAGAGGTGTCTGTCGCTGCTCGGTTCGGCCACGGGCGTCAACCTTGTCATATGAGATCGGTGCGGCAAGCGGGTAAGGTGCGAGGCGCTTCATGGTCCGTCGCAAGCTGAACGAAGACATCCTGGGTGCCATCGACGTCGGCACCAACGCGGTTCGCCTGGAGCTCGCGCGCGTGCTGCCCGACGGCTCGCTGGAGACCCTGCACACCGAGCGGGATCCGGTGCGCCCGGGCGAGGGGCTGTTCAAGTCCGGCGTCATCTCCCGGGAGGTCGCCACGCTGCTCATCGCCACGCTGCGGCGCTACCAGATGCTCTGCGCCCGCTATGGCGCCCGGGTGCGGGCGGTGGCCACCAGCGCCTTCCGCGAGGCGCGCAACCGGGAGGAGCTGGTCCGCCGCATCAAGCGCGAGGCGGGGCTGACGCTCGACGTCATCTCCGGCCGGGAGGAGGCGCGGCTCATCTGTCTGGGCGTGCTGCAGGGGAAGCCGCCGAAGCAGCGCTCGCTGTGCATCGACATCGGCGGCGGCAGCACCGAGGTCATCTTCGCCGAGGGGGAGCAGCCCAGGGAGCTGTGGAGCGTGGACCTGGGCGCGGTGCGGCTCACCGAGCTGTTCGAGGTGAAGGACTCGGTGCCCCGCAAGAAGCTGGGGCTGATGCGCGACTACGCGCGGGAGATGCTCGAGGGCCGGGTGAAGACGGCGCACGGCCTGCCTCCGGCGGCGGTGGGCTCCTCGGGCACCATCGGCGCCATCGTGGCCTTCGCCAAGACCGAGAACCTGGGGCACGCCACCGTGGCGCAGATCTCCCGCGCGGTCGACGCGCTCGCGGCCATGAACGCCGAGAAGCGTCGGCGCCGCTTCGACCCGCGCCGCGCCGACATCGTGCTGGCCGGGGCGGTGGTGCTGGAGGCCGCGATGCTGCGGCTGGGGGTGAAGACCATCACCGCGGTCGACCGCGGCCTCCGCGAGGGGATTCTGTTCGACCTGGTGCGCCGGCGCGGCCCGGCTGCGGGAGACGACCACTCGCTCGCCGACGCGGCCCGGGCGCTGGGCCGCCGCTTCCACTTCGGCGAGGCCCACGCCACGCAGGTCTCCCGGCTGGCGCTGCGGCTCTTCGACGAGCTGGCCACGCTGCACCAACTGCCCGCCGCGGCGCGCCCCTACCTCGAGGCGGCGGCGCTGCTGCACGACATCGGGCACGCGGTGAACGTGCAGAAGCACCACAAGCACACGCACTACCTGATCCTGAACAGCGACCTCCCCGGGCTGAGCGATCGCGAGCGGCAGCTCGTCGCGTTGATCGCCCGGTTCCACCGTCGCACCCGCCCGGAGCCGCAGCATGAGCTGATGGCGCCGCTCACGCCCGCCGACTACCGGCTGGTGCGCAAGTGCGTGGTCCTGCTGCGCGTCGCCGATTCGCTCGATCGCAGTCACCAACAGCCGGTGCGCGAGGTGGTGGCCTCGGTGAAGGGGCGGGTGGTGCAGCTCGGCGTCCGGGCGCGCCGGTCGGCCGAGCTCGAGCTGTGGGATCTCCAGCACGAGGTCGATTTCTTCCGAGAGGTGTTCGGCAAGCCGCTCCAGGTCGCGCTCTTACGGAGCCGGAGCCGCTGACTCGGGTTGGGGCTGGTCGGACATCCGGTAGCCGACGCCGCGCACCGTCTCCACGCTGTTGCGGGCGGGGCCCAGCTTCTCGCGCAGCCGCATGACGTGGGTGTCGACGGTGCGGGTCTCCATGGGCGAGGTCACGCCCCACACGTCCGCGAGCAGCTGCTCCCGGGACTGCACGCGCCCCGGCCGCGACATGAAGTGGTGCAGCAGCTTGAACTCCAGCGCGGTGAGGTCGAGCGGCTCCCCACAGACCCACACCCGGTGGGAGCCGAGGTCCATCGTCAGCAGCCCCGTGGTCAGCCGGTCGAGGGTCTCGCTGGGCGCGGCGCGCCGCAGCAGCGCCTTGAGCCGCAGCACCAGCTCCCGCGGGCTGAAGGGCTTGGCCACGTAGTCGTCGGCGCCCACCTCGAAGCCCTCCACCCGGTCCGACTCTTCGCCGCGGGCGGTCAGCATCACGATGGGCACGTCGCGGGTGCGCGCGTCGGCGCGCAGCTGCCGACACACCTCCTTGCCGGAGATGTCGGGGAGCATGAGATCGAGCAGCACCACGTCGGGCGCGCGCTGCCGGGCCAGCTGGAGCGCGCGTTCTCCGGTGTGGGCGATGGCGGTGTCGAGCCCCGCCTGCCGAAGGTTGAACTCCACCAGCGAGGCGAGGTCGGCTTCATCATCGACGATCAGGACGTGTGCCATGGTGGCCACCT
>CALNBU010000086.1 GCA_937875615.1 uncultured Archangium sp. | reverse complement strand
ATCACCCTCGGCGACGGCCGCAGCAGCGCCAGCGACTTCATCGAGCCGCCCACCAGCAACAGCGGCCGCTCGGGCTTCAAGGTCTTCGAGCCCATCTGACGCCGTCACCTGGCCCCTGAAACACCGACGCCCTCTCCGGCTTCACGCTGGAGAGGGCGTCTCGTCTTCGGGAGAGCGCGGGCCGCAGCGGGCCCGGCGCTTCAGACCAGCTTGACGCCGGCCTTCTTGGCGGACTCCACCAGGGTGGTGCCCAGCTCGGCGGGCGAGGCCGCCATCAGGATGCCGGCCGCGGTCATGGCCTTGATCTTCTCACCGGCCGTCCCCTTGCCTCCGGAGATGATGGCGCCAGCGTGGCCCATGCGCTTGCCCGGAGGCGCCGAGGCGCCGGCGATGAAGCCCGCCATCGGCTTCTTCATGTTCTTCTTCACCCACTCGGCGGCCTCTTCTTCGGCGCTGCCGCCGATCTCGCCGATCATGATCACCGCGGCGGTGTCGGGATCGTTGTTGAAGAGCTCCAGCACGTCGATGAAGTTGGTGCCGTGCACCGGATCACCACCGATGCCCACCGCGGTGGACTGGCCGAAGCCCAGATTGGTGATCTGGAAGACGGCCTCGTAGGTCAGCGTGCCCGACTTCGACACGATGCCCACGTTGCCCGGCCGGTGGATGTGACCGGGCATGATGCCGATCTTGCACTTCGCGCCCGGGGTGATGACGCCAGGACAGTTGGGGCCGATGAGCCGCGTCTTGCTGCCTTCGAGCGCGCGCTTCACCCGCACCATGTCGTTGACGGGGATGCCCTCGGTGATGGTGATGACCAGCTCGATGCCCGCATCGGCGGCCTCGAGGATGGAGTCGGCCGCGAAGGGCGGCGGCACGAAGACCACCGAGGTGTTCGCGCCCGCCTTCTTGACCGCCTCGGCGACGGTGTCGAACACCGGCACCTTGTCGTCGAACTTCTGACCGCCCTTGCCGGGCGTGACGCCAGCGACGATCTGCGTGCCGTACTCGAGACACTGGCGCGCGTGGAATGATCCCGTCGCGCCGGTGATGCCCTGCACGACGACCTTCGTGTCCTTGCCGATGAGAATGCTCATTGCTCGTCTTTCCCTTACTTGATGGCGGCGACGGCCTTCTCGGCAGCCTGACGCAGATTGTCGGCGGGGGTGATGGCGAGGCCCGACTTCTTGAGGATCTCCTTGCCGAGCTCGACGTTGGTGCCCTCGAGGCGCACCACCAGCGGCACCGCCAGCTTCACTTCCTTCGCGGCCGCCACCACGCCCTCGGCGATGACGTCGCACTTCATGATGCCGCCGAAGATGTTCACCAGCACCGCCTTGACCGCCGGATCCTGGAGGATCAGCTTGAAGGCCGCGGTCACCTTCTCCTTGCTGGCGCCGCCGCCCACGTCGAGGAAGTTGGCCGGCTCGCCGCCCACCAGCTTGATGGTGTCCATGGTGGCCATGGCCAGGCCCGCGCCGTTCACCATGCAGCCGATGTTGCCGTCGAGCGCGATGTAGGCCAGGTCGAACTCCTTGGCCTGCGCTTCGCGGGGGTCCTCCTCGGCCACGTCGCGCATCTCGACCACCGCCTTCTGACGGTAGAGCGCGTTGTCGTCGAAGTTCACCTTGGCGTCGAGCGCCACCACCTCGCCGCTCTTGAGCTTCACCAGCGGGTTGATCTCCGCCAGCGAGGCGTCGGTCTCGACGTAGGCCGTGTACAGGGCCTGGCAGAACTTCACGAACTTGCCGACGGAGTCGCCCGACAGGCCGAGGCCGAAGGCCAGCTTGCGCCCCTGGAAGGGCTGGAAGCCGATGGCCGGGTCGATGGACTCGCGGAGGATCTTCTCGGGCGCGTCGTGCGCCACCTGCTCGATCTCCACGCCACCTTCGGTCGACGCCATGAAGGTGATGCGCGAGCTGGCGCGGTCGAGGGTGACGCCGAGATAGTACTCCTTCTCGATGTCGAGGCCCTCCTCCACGTACAGGGTCTGGACCTTCTGACCTTCGGGCCCGGTCTGGATGGTCTTGAGCATCATGCCCAGCATCTCGCTGGCCAGCTGCTTCGCCTCGGCCGGAGACTTCGCCAGCTTCACGCCGCCGCCCTTCCCGCGGCCGCCAGCGTGGATCTGCGCCTTGACCACGGTGACCTTCGTGCCGAGCTCCGCGGCGGCCTTCTCGGCCTCCTCGGGGGTCTTCACCACGATGCCGCGCGGCACCGGGACACCATACTTCTTGAAGATCTGCTTGCCCTGATACTCGTGGATTTTCATTGCGGCCCGGAGATAGCGGACGCGGCAATACTTGTCTTGCAAGAAGTAGCCGGGCTTTTTCAGCGGCCCTTATAGACAGGGGCGCGCTTTTCGACGAAGGCCGCCAGCCCTTCCCAGCGATCTTCGGTGTCGAGCGTCACCTTGTACTGCTCCTGCTCGAAGGCCAGCGCGGCGTCGAGCTCCAGGTGGGCGCCTTCGTCGATGGCGTGCTTGGCGAGGGCCACCGCGATGGGCGCGTTCTCGCAGATGGTCTGCGCCAGCGCCTCGGCGTCGGGCTGGGTGCCGACGCGGGCCGCGAGGCCCAGGCGCACCGCCTCTTCAGCGCCCACGCGGCGCCCGGTGAGGATGAGCTCCTTGGCCACGCCCCGCCCCACCAGCCGCGGCAGCCGCTGCGTGCCGCCGGCGCCGGGGATGATGCCCAGCTTCACCTCGGTCAGGCCCATCTGCGCCTCCGGCGCGATGACGCGCAGGTCGCAGCACAGCGAGAGCTCCGTGCCGCCGCCGAAGGCCACGCCGTTGAGGTAGGCGATGAACACCGTGTCGGACTGCTCGATGGAGCGGAAGATGCGGCGCACCTCCGCCAGGAAGTGCGGCACGTCCTCGGGCTTCATCTTCGCCCGCTCCTTGAGATCCGCGCCGGCGCAGAAGGCCTTGTCACCGGCGCCGCGCAGCACCACCGCGCGCACCGCCCGCTCGCGCCCCGACACACGCCGCACGTTCTCGTCGAGCTCCTTCATGAAGGCCACCGACAGCGCGTTGCGCCGCGCCTCGCCGTTGATGGTCCACACCTCGAAGTGGCCCCTGGCCTCGATGATGATCTCGCTCATGCGCGACACGTAGCAGGGGCTAAGTTGTTTCGCGACATGACGCGGCGACTCACGTACCTCCTGGTCCTCCTCGCCTCCGTCGCCCTGGCGCGCGTGGGTGGCGGCGAGAAGTTCGACTCCGGCAGCTCGAGCGGCGGCGACGGTGACGCCGGCGCCATCTTCATGCTCGTCCGGCTCCTGATCTGGATGATCGTCGAGTACCCGGCCGTCGGCATCCCCGTGACCATCGTGGTGATCATCGGCGTGCTGGTGCAGAAGTCGAAGAACGGCAACGCCTCGACGAAGCGCGCCATCCAGCAGGCCGAAGCGGCACGCGTCACCCGCGTCAGCGCCTCCGAGGTCGAGCGGTGGGTGCAGACCCTGCGCGCCCGCGACCCCGACTTCGAGCTGCTCCGCTTCTTCGATCGCGTGAAGACCGAGTTCGGCGCCATTCAAGAGGCCTGGTTCCTGCGCGCGCTCCAGCCGGTGCGCCGCTTCCTGAGCGACGCCACCTTCCAGCGGCTCAACACCCAGCTCAACCTGCTCGACCTGCAGGGCGTGCGCGACGCCATCGCCGATCCGCAGGTGATCGACCTCCAGCTGATCGGCCTGGAGCAGACCGACTCCTTCGACACCCTGCACGTGCGCGTCACCGCGGAGCTGCGCGACGCGGAGGCCCCCAGGACCGCCAGCGACGCCGAGGCGCGGGCCATCGCGAAGCGCGCGCCAGTGGAGCGCTTCATCGAGGTCTGGTCCTACGTGCGCCGCCCCGGCGCCCGCACCAGGGAGGCCGGCGCCAGTCAGGGCCGCTGCCCCAACTGCGGCGCAGAGTTCTCGGGCGGTGCCGCCAACACCTGTGAGTACTGCGGCGCCATCGTCAACAGCGGCACCTACGACTGGGTGCTGGCGGGCATCACCCAGGGCGCGGTGTTCGACCGCCGCGGCCGCGCGCCCAACGGGTTCCCCGAGGCGCACCAACGCGACCCCTCGCTCGCGCTGGAGGCGCTCGAAGATCGCGCGGCGCTGGTGTTCTGGAAGTGGATCGAAGCCCGCACCCTGGGCGATCCGGCGGTGATGGCCAAGGTCGCCCGCCCGGAGTTCGCCGGCGGCATTCGACAGCAGCGCTTCCACGACGCCGCGGTGGGCGCCGTCAACACCCTGCAGTTGACGCAGGAGAGCGG
>CALNBU010000085.1 GCA_937875615.1 uncultured Archangium sp. | reverse complement strand
GACTCGATCTACTCGCCCGTGCTCAAGGTCTCCTACAAGGTCGAGGCGACCCGCGTGGAGCAGCGCACGGACTTCGACCGCCTGGTGGTGGACGTCTCCAACGCCACCATCGACGCCATCAAGGGTCACCACGACGGCGCGGGGCCGGTGACGGGCGTGGTGGCTTCCCAGTTCTCCGACAGCAAGGCCGACGTGGGTCGACTCCTGCTCGGACTCAATGGCGCGAAGGGTTACGACGTGAAGGCCGTCGACAGCACGCTGGTCATCTCCATCGACGGCGCGTCGGCGGCGGTTCGCCCGGTCGCGGTGCAACATCAGGTCGCCGGGGAGACCATCGTGGCCTCGCGGCTCGATGAGAAGCCGGTCAAGAATCCGGCGACGCGGCTCAAGAGCATCGTGGCCGAGGGTCGCGGACTCAAGCTGCTCACCGACGGAGAGGTGGCGAGGTTCGAGGTCATCGAGCTGGCCGAGCCCTCTCGTCTCGCCATCGACCTGTTCGGGGTGAAGGGCTCGTGGAAGCAGCCCAGGGTCAGCCTCGCCAACGTGCGCGACGTGCGCGTGGGCGTGCACGACGACAAGACGCGGGTGGTGGTGGAGTTCGAGCGGCGACCCAGCTTCGACGTCCGGCGACGCGCCGACGGCGTGTCGGTGATGCTCAAGGGGATCTCGAAGGAGGCCGTGGTGGCGCAGAGCGACGCCGTGGAGGTGGAGATCGACGGGCAGCGCGTGGCGGTGGACACCGCCTCGGCGGGGCAGGCGTCGGCGGCCGAGGTGACCGACGTGGCCTTCCGTGAGTCCGCCAGCGGCGGCACGGTGGAGCTCAAGTTGAAGGGCCGCGGCGCAAAGTGGGCGGTGGAGCGCCCCGACGGCAAGAGCGCGGTGCTGAACCTCGAGGGAGCGCGCATCGCCCGTTCGCTGGAGCGCAGCCTCGACACCAGCGCGCTCGGCACGCCGGTGAAGATGGTGAGCGTCTTCGCGGTGCCCGGCGCGGGTGACAAGGTCCGGGTGGTGGTGGCCGGTGAGCAGGCGCTCGATCAGGTGGTCACGGAGCGCCCGGGGTCCATCGGTTGGCGGTTCTCGGCGCGTGGCGCGGAGCAGCTCGTCTCGGAGAACCGGGCCGCCGGCTTCGCGACCGAGGCCCAGGTCGCGGGCGAGGAGGGCGCCCCGCAGCAGCGACGTTACGTCGGCAAGCGGGTGTCCTTCGAGTTCAAGGACATCGACATCCACAACCTGCTGCGCATCATCGCGGAGATCTCCAAGAAGAACATCGTGGTGGCCGACGACGTCTCGGGTCGGGTGACGGTGCGCCTGCGCAACGTGCCCTGGGATCAGGCGCTCGACCTGGTGCTCCGCAGCAAGGGGCTCGGGAAAGAGGAGTTCGGCAACATCATCCGCGTGGCGCCGCTCAAGACCCTCGAGGAGGAGGCGAAGTCGCGGGCCGAGCGTCGCAAGCTGCTGGAAGACTCGGCGCCGCTCTCGGTGGTGCTGGTGCCGGTGAACTACGCCACCGCCGGCGACATGCAGTCGCGGGTGAAGGACGTGCTCTCGGCACGCGGCAACGTCTCGGTCGACAACCGCACCAACACGCTCATCGTTCGCGACTTGCCGGCCAACGTCGCCAAGGTGCGCTCGCTGGTGGCCAGCCTCGACCTCCAGACGCCGCAGGTGCTCATCGAGAGCCGCATCGTCGAGGCCAGCACCACCTTCACCAGGCAGGTCGGTATCCAGTGGGGTGGCAATGGCACCATGTCTTCGGCCACCGGCAACCCGACGGGCCTCCAGTTCCCCAGCTCGGTGGCGGTCACCGGCGGCGTGCCTGGTCAGGGCGGCGCTGGTAACCCCGGCGCTTCGAACTACGCGGTGAGCCTCCCGGCCTTCGGCTCCGCCGGTGGCGCGGTGGCGCTCAATCTGCGGCTCTCGGCGCTGGAGGCGACGGGCGCGTTGAAGACCATCTCCGCGCCCAAGGTGACCACGCTCGACAACGAGACGGCGCGCATCAGTCAGGGTGTCTCGCTCCCCTTCAGCCAGGTCTCTGCGGCCGGCGCCAACACGCAGTTCGTCGAGGCCCGCCTGCTGCTGGAGGTGACGCCGCACATCACCCAGGACGGCAGCGTGCTGATGAAGATCATGGCGCAGAACAACCAGCCCGACCCCGCCAACACCGGCGCCAACGGCCAGCCCGGTATCTCGCGCAAGGAAGCGAACACCAACGTGCTGGTCAAGGACGGAGAGACCACGGTCATCGGTGGCATCTACGTTCGTCAGGGCAACACCACGCAGCAGGGCATCCCGGTGCTCAGCAAGATTCCGGTGCTGGGATTCTTCTTCCGCAACAACTCCGAGCGTGAGCTGAAGAATGAGCTGCTCATCTTCATCACGCCGCGCATCCTGAACCGCTCGACGGTGGCGCAGAACCCGTGAGGAACCACATGAAACACGTTTGCTTGATGAGTCTTGTCGGGTTGGCGTTGGGCTTCGGCGCTGCCGGGTGCGCCAATCAGCAGGGGCCGTTCACCATCAGCCGGTTCTATTCACTGAACACCGCGGACGAGTGCTCGAATGTTCACGACGTCCCGGACGAGCTGCTGATAGGCAATGGCTACCTCGACGTCGCCGCCGGGAGCCCCCAGTACTTCATCGGCGTCCAGATCGATGGCGTTGCGACGCAGCCCTCGCAGGAGGTGCCGGGCGTGGTCCTTGAGCCGGAGGATCGGAACATGGCGATGGTCGAGCAGACGTTGGTGACCTACGAGCTGAGCCGGTCCATCGGAGCGACTCCGGCAGAGTATGTGGTCAACAACACATTCCCGTTGACCGAGAAGCTGAACGTCGCAGTGCAGCTCATCAGCCCTGAGCTGGGTCAGGCGCTCCTGGACAACCTGGCGGCGGTGAACGATCTCTCGGAGACCGTGGACATCAACGCGCGGGTGGAGTTCCGCGGGCGTTACACGCGCACGGACCACGCCTTCACCACCGGCGGGCTCGTCTTTCCCATTCGTGCGTTCAAGTCAGACCCGGTCACGGTGTGCACCAATGGCTTCGCGCAGTTCGTGCGGCCGTCGCAGCTGACGGACGGTGGCGTGGGGTTCGAGCCGACCTGTATCTACGTCGGCCAGAGCTACGGACAGTTCGCACCTCCCTCTCCGCCCTTCGTGTGCAGGCCATGAGCTTCCGGGCGTCGTTGGAAGAGGTGGTCAAGAGCGTCTCGGGGTCGGTCGCGTGCAGCGTGATGGGCTTCGACGGCATCGCGGTGGAGACGGTGCAGCCCGACGCGCAGTCGGCGGCGGACCTCGATGTGGGCACGGCCCTCATCGAGTACGGCAACCTGCTCAGCCAGCTCAAACAGGCCGCCGAGGGACTGAAGACCGGTCAGGTGACGGAGATCTCCGTCAACACCGACAAGTTGCTCACCATCATGCGCATGGTGAACAACGACTATTATGTGGTGTTGGCGCTCCTGCCTGACGGGAACTACGGCAAGGGCCGTTACGCACTGCGGCTCGCCGCTCCGAAGTTGGCCAGGGAGCTGTAGCCGCACAACCCGCTACGCAAGTGCGAAGCGCGCGCCGCACCTCTCCGAGCGAAAGCCGGGAGGCGCGGCGTTGTTGTTCTTGCGCCCGGCCAGCGGTATGGGAGCCGCCACTTCCGTCACTCGCTTCAGGAGAAGACCAAGATGGCTGGCGTCTACGACACATCCGAATTCCGCAAGGGCCTCAAGATTGAGATCGACGGTGAGCCGTTCGAGATCATCGAGTTTCAGCACGTCAAGCCGGGCAAGGGCTCGGCGTTCACCCGCACCACCATCCGCTCGCTGATGAGCGGCCGCAACCTCGAGCCGACCTTCAAGAGCGGCGACAAGGTCGACCGCCCCGACATCGAGGAGCGCGAGATGCAGTTCCTCTACGCGCAGGGTGACGAGTTCCACTTCATGGACCAGAAGAGCTTCGAGCAGACCTACCTCACCGAGAAGGTGTTGGGCGAGTCGAGGAACTACCTGAAGGAGAACATCAGCGCGTCGATCCTCTTCTTCAACGGGAAGGCCATCGGCGTGACGCTCCCCAACTCGGTGGAGCTCAAGGTCATCAAGTGCGACCCGGGCATGAAGGGTGACACCGTGTCGGGCGCCACCAAGCCCGCGACGCTCGAGACCGGCTACGTCATCAACGTGCCGCTCTTCATCAACGAGGGCGACGTGCTGAAGATCGACACCCGCTCTGGTGACTACCTGACGCGCACGGCGGTGGTCTGACCCATGGCGAGCAAGAAACCCGCGGCCACCACGCAGGTCAGCAACACCACGTCGCTCGACGTGGAGGCGCTGCGCGAGATCGTGCGGATTCTCGAGACCAGTGAGATCTCCCGGCTCGACTGGCAGCACGGCGAAGAGCGCCTGTTCATCACCCGCGGCCCGCCGCCTTCTCAGGTGGTGCAGCACGTGGGCGCGCCCATCCCGCAGGGGCCCGGGGTGACGGTGTTGCCGTCGGCGTCGCCTACCCTGGCGCCGCCAGCTCCGGCGCCCGGTGAATTCAAGCCCCGCGCCAGCGCGCCCAGCGCCCCCGCGGCCGAGAAGAAGGGGCACGTCATCACCTCGCCCTTCGTGGGCACCTTCTACCGTTCCCCCGCGCCCGACCAGCCGTCGTTCGTCGAGGTGGGGGCGACGGTGAAGAAGGGCCAGACGCTTTGCATCATCGAGGCGATGAAGCTGATGAATGAGATCGAGGCCGAGGTGGCGGGCAAGGTGGCCGAGGTGCTGGTGCAGAACGGCCAGCCCGTGGAGTTCGGTCAGCCGTTGTTCCGCGTCGAGCCGGCCTGAACGGAGAGCGTCCATGTTCAAGAAGGTGCTGATCGCCAACCGCGGCGAGATTGCGCTGCGGGTCATCCGTGCGTGTCGGGAGTTGGGCATCGCCACCGTGGCGGTGCATTCGACGGCCGACGCCAACGCGCTGCACGTTCGCTTCGCCGATGAGTCGGTGTGCATCGGTCCGCCGCCCTCGAAGGAGAGCTACCTCAACGTGCCGGCGCTGCTCTCCGCCGCGGAGATCACCCGGGCGGACGCCATCCACCCCGGCTACGGCTTCCTGTCCGAGAACGCGGCGTTCGCGGCCGTCTGCGCCAAGTGCCAGATCACCTTCATCGGGCCGAAGGCCGAGCACATCCGGTTGATGGGAAACAAGGTGCGCGCCCGGGACGCCGCGAAGGTTGCGGGCCTGCCGTTGCTCCCCGGTTCGCCCGGAGTGTTGAAGAGCGCGAAGGAGGCCGAGGCGCTGGCGGCGGAGATCGGCTTCCCGGTGATTCTCAAGGCCGCTGCGGGCGGCGGCGGGCGGGGGATGAAGATCGTGCGTGAGCCGCGCGCCCTGGCGCAGGCCTTCGCCACCGCGTCGGCGGAGGCGGTCAACGCCTTCGGCAATGGCGACATGTACCTCGAGCGCTACGTCGAGAAGCCGCGTCACATCGAGATCCAGATCGCCGGGGATCTCCACGGCAACGTGGTGCACCTCTTCGAGCGTGAGTGTTCGGTGCAGCGGCGTCATCAGAAGCTCATCGAAGAGGCGCCGTCGCCCGGCGTCAGCCCGGAGCTCCGCGAGGAGATGGGCCGGGTGTCGGTCGAGGCCATGAGACAGATCGGCTACTCCAGCCTGGGTACCATCGAGTACCTGATGGATGAAGAGGGCCGCTTCTACTTCATGGAGATGAACACCCGCGTGCAGGTGGAGCACCCGGTCACCGAGCAGATCACCGGCGTGGATCTCCTCCGCACCCAGCTGCTCGTGGCTGGTGGTCACGCCTTGCCCTTCACCCAGGCCGACCTGCAGATCCGCGGGGCGTCCATCGAGTGTCGGGTCAACGCGGAGGATCCGGTCACCTTCGCGCCGTCTCCGGGGAAGATCACCGCCTACAGCCCGCCCGGCGGGTTGGGGGTGCGGGTCGACTCCGCCGCCTACGAGAACTACACGATTCCGCCGCACTACGACTCGCTGGTGGCGAAGCTGATCGTCTTCGCCGACAACCGGGAGCTGGCGCTGGCCCGCATGCGCCGGGCGCTCTCGGAGTACGTGGTCCAGGGAATCCGCACCAATATTCCGTTCCACCGGGCGGCGCTGCTGGAGGAGAGCTTTATCCGCGGCGAGTATGACACCCGCTTCGTGGAGCGGATGCACGCCTCGGAGACGGGGACCCAGCGGCTCCGCAAAGCGGTCGAAGAGACCCCGTGACCTGTCCGTTCGACTTCTTGGACGCTCAGGAGGCCGTCTGCTAACCTCGCCGCGCTTCCCGTAAGGCGTGCTTAGGGGAAAACTTCAGTCGTTCCGGATCCTTGGACAAGAACAAGATCATCGAGGCCGCCGCCAAGCTTGTCGCCAAGGGGGCCTACGACAAGGCGATCAAGGAGTACCAGAAGGTCCTCGACGCGGACCCGAAGGACGTGCGGACGCTCCAGAAGATGGGCGAGCTGTACGTCAAGAAGAACGACAACACCCAGGCCGCCGCGTACTTCATGCGCGTCGCCGAGAGCTACACCGGTGATGGGTTCTTCCTGAAGGCCGTCGCGCTCTACAAGCAGGTCCTCAAGCTCGACCCGTCGCTGATGGACGTGAACATCAAGCTCGCGGAGCTGCACCAGCAGCTGCAGCTGCTGAGCGAGGCGATGGCGTACTACCAGATCGTCGCCAACCATTGGGACAAGCAGGGCGACACCCGGCGCAGCCTCGAGGTGCTGCGCAAGATGGTCGACCTCGACCCCGACAACGTGGCGTCGCGGGTGAAGCTGGCCGACCTCTATGTGCGCGAGGGGCTGAACGACGACGCGGCGCAGGAGTTCGCGCGCGCCGCCGAGCACCTCAAGCGCAACAACCGCGCCGACGACTACCTCCGGGTGGCCGAGCGGCTCTCGGCGCTGCGGCCGGACAACCTGGAGCTGGCCAAGGAGCTGGCGGAGGCCTACCTCCAGCGCAACGACCAGAAGCGCGCGCTGGCCAAGCTGCAGGTCTGCTTCAAGGCCGACAACCGGGACATCGAGACGCTGCGCCTGCTGGCGGTGGCGTTCCAGGGCCTCGGGCAGATGTCGAAGACCATCTCCGTCTACAAGGAGCTGGCCCACGCCTACGCCGACAAGCACTACCCCGACGAGGCGGAGCAGACCTGGCAGCAGGTGGAGCAGCTGGCGCCGGACGACCCCGACGTGTTGGCGCGCAAGGGCGCGCGGGCGCCGCAGGCGGCGATCCCCATCACCACGGTGCCCACGCAGCCCAACCCCATCGCCACCGCGCAGGCGCCGGCGTACGTGCCCCAGACGCAGGTCGCTCCGGTCGCCGCGCCGCGGCGCGCCGTGGGCGAGAACCTCGGCAAGCTGCTCACCGAGACCGACGTGTACGTCAAGTACGGGCTGCACGACAAAGCCCTCGAGCACCTCCGCAAGGTGTTCGCCGCCGAGCCGGAGAACATCGACGCGCACGAGAAGGCCTACGCCATCTACGTGGCCTCGAACAATCAGGCGCAGAGCTTCGAGCAGCTGCTCAACGTGCTGCGGCTCCACACCCGCTCCGGTGACGCGCAGCGCGCGCAGCCGTACCTGGCGGCGATTCTCCAGCAGGCGCCGGGGCACCCCGAGGTGCCGGTGTTCCTCTCCACGCTGCGGTTGGCCGGCGCGTCGGCGGTGCAGCCGCAGCCGTACGAGAGCGAGGCCGACGACGCCATCCTGGTCGACTCGGCCGACGAAGAGGTCATCGTCGCCGACGAGGCGGAAGAGGAGGTCATCTCCGCGGAGATGGCGATGGCCGACGAGTCCATCGAGTCGGTGGAGTTGCTCACCAGCGCCGAGGTGATGCTCAGCCCGGACGACGCGGAGTTCGCCGGCGGCTTCGAGGTCGAGCCGCCGCCGGTGCCCGACGCGGCGCTGGATTACGTCGACGACGAGCAGCAGGAGGTGGTGGCCGACTTCGAGGACCCCTCGACGGGCGAGCTCGAGGTGCCCGACGACGTGTCCACCGGCGACGTCGGCGTGGCGGTGGTGCCGCCCTCGCTCGGAGATGAGGCCCAGGCCCCCACCGGCGTTCACGCGCTCGGCTTCGACCTGCAGGACCCCGCGACGGTGGCGCACGCCATTCCCGACGAGGCCCTGGAGATTCAGCCCGAGGAGGCGGTGGAGCTGCCGCCCGAAGAGGAGCCCGCGGGCGAGGAGTGCGACGAGGCCAGCTTCTTCATCGAGCAGGGGTTGTTCGAAGAGGCCCGTGAGATTCTGGAGACGGTGCTCATCGCGTACCCCGAGCATCAGCGCGCCGCGGCGTTGCTCGCGCAGGTCGAGGCCGGCGAGGCGGAGGCTGGAGCGCCGACGGAGGCGGAGCCGGTCGCAGGTCAGGACGAGAGCCGCGACGCCTTCGACCTCGCGCAGGAGCTGGCGGACGAGCTGGGTGACTTCGGAGCGGAGGCGCCGTCGGAGCCTGGCGAGAGCCTCTCTGGTGGCGACGAGTACCAGGTGTCGGTGGAGGAGGTCTTCGCCGAGTTCAAGAAGGGCCTGGAGAAGGTGGTCAAGCCCGAGGACGTCGACACGCACTACGATCTCGGCGTGGCCTACAAGGAGATGGGCCTCATCGACGACGCGGTCGGCGAGTTCTCCATCGCACGCAAGGGCTGCATCGGGAAGCGCAAGGAGGTCGATTGCCTCTCGATGATCGGCATGCTGCAGGTACAGCGGGGTGACATCACCGCCGCGGTCGACGCCTACCGGCAGGCGCTGGCCACCGAGTTCGCCCGCGCCGACGTCGAGAAGTCGCTGCGCTACGAGCTGGCGGTGGCCTACGAGGCGGGCGCGCAGGGGGGCAAGGCGCTCTGGCAGTACCTGAAGGTGCAGGAGCTCGACGCCGGGTATCGCGACGTGCAGGCGCACGTGGCGCGACTCTCGGAGCAGGTCGCGCCGGAAGATGACGAGCCACCGCCGCGACCGCCGTCGAGTCGACCTGGTGGTGCGCGCAAGAACGTGGGCTACGTCTGAGGGGTCTTCGCCAATGAGCTACCTCGAGCACTTCGGACTCACCAGCGAGCCCTTCAGCAACGCCCCCGTCAGCCGTTTCTATTACGACGCGCCCCAGCACCAGCAGGCGCTGACGCGGTTGTTGTACTCGGTGAAGTCGATGAAGGGCCTCTCGGTGCTGGTGGGCGAGATCGGCGCGGGCAAGACCACGCTGGCCCGCCGGCTCCTCGACTCGCTTCCGGAGGAGGAATACGAGGCCGCGCTGCTGGTCATCATCCACTCCGGCATCACCGCGAGCTGGCTGCTGCGGCGCATCGCGCTGCAGATTGGGGTCGAGAACCCCGCGCAGGAGAAGCTGGCGTTGCTCAGCCAGCTCTACCAGCGGCTGCTGCAGATCTACGAGCAGGGCCGCAAGGCGGTGGTGCTCATCGACGAGGCGCAGATGCTGGAGACCCGCGAGCTGATGGAGGAGTTCCGCGGGCTGCTCAACCTTGAGGTGCCGGAGCGGAAGTTGATCAGCTTCGTGTTCTTCGGGCTCCCGGAGATCGAGAAGAACCTCAAGCTCGACGCGCCGCTCGCGCAGCGGGTGGCCATGCGCTACCGGCTGGCGCCCTTCACCGGCGAGTCGACGTCGGCGTACATCAAGCACCGCATGCGGTTGGCGGGCGCGGCGAAGAATCCGTTCACCGTGGAGGCCATGCAGGCCGTGCACCTGCGGTCCGGTGGCACGCCGCGGGTCATCAACACCCTGTGCGACAACGCGCTCTTCGAGAGCTTCCTCGCGCATGAGCGGGAGATTCCCGCGTCGCTCATCGAGACCATCGCCACCAACCTGGGCCTCGAGTACGGCGAGCTCGAGCCGGCGCCCGAGCGCACCGCGCCGATGTTCGTGCCCGCCGCCGAAGAGGCCGCGCCGGCGC
>CALNBU010000084.1 GCA_937875615.1 uncultured Archangium sp. | reverse complement strand
CCGGTCCAGCGGGGCGCGGCGCCCGCGGCGGGCTTGAAGTCGAGCTTCGCCGCTCGCCCGTCGGCGCGCTGCAGCGCCAGCGAGAAGTTGCCGGCCTGGCTCCCGCGCGTCAGCCGCACCAGGAGCCGGTGGTCGCCCCGCTCGAGGCGCAGCGTCCGGGTGGTGAGCGTGGGGGCCGGGCGCAGGCGGGTGAAGCGCGTCAGCACCTCGGTGCCGTCCAGCACCGCGGCGTGGTCGAGGGAGGTGACGGTGCGCAGCACGTAGCGACCGGCCTCCGGCACCGAGACGTCGACCGCGAAGAGGTACACGTCGCCGCTGAGGCTCTCGGCGGCCAGCGAGAGGCGGCCGTCGGGGAAGCGCAGCGTGCGCGGCGTCAGCGCGCCGAAGGGCCCCGCGCCGAGGTCGTCGAGGCCGCCGTCCTTCTCGGGGGGCGTGGGCTGCTCCGACTCGAGGACATGGAAGGCGGAGAAGGGGCCGACCAGCGTGCCCGCGGTGGGCACGCCCATGTCGCTGAGCACCTGCGCGTGGGCCGCGGTCTCCCGGGCGTCGAGCAGCACGTTGGCCAGCGCCGAACGCAGCAGGTGGGCGCTGTCGACCTGCTGGCGCGCGGCGAGCAGCTTCGGCACCCGGGCGCGCACCAACGCGGCGGTCTCGGAAGAGAGGCTGGCGGCGTCGAGCACCACCCGGGCGGCGACGGGCGCCAGCGGGTGCTCCGGGGCGTGCTCCAGGGTGGCGAGCGCGGCGGCCAGCGCCTTCTGCGGCAACATCAGGCGGGCGGCCAGCGCCGACTGGCCGGCCAGCGCCAGCGGGTCCCCGGGGTCGCGCTTCACCGCGTCGTCGAAGTGCGCGGTGGCGCGGGCGGCGTCTCCGGAGAGCAGCAGGGAGTGGAAGCCGGCCAGGGCGAGGGTGCGCGCGTCGGAGCCGGCGTTCACGCGCGCCGCCGCGTCGTCGAGCGCCCGGGTGGGCGGGAGGCCGCGGTGCGCGCAGGCGGAGAGGACGAGGAGGAGGACGGAGCTGAGGCGGCGCATCGGGCCGCGCACGGTACGCGCCTTCCTCCGAAGTGCGAAGCGGCGAACGCCCGTCAGGACGGGTCGGGCTTCGGCGTGTCCTTGCCGCCGGGCAGCGGCTTCGGCTCGGCGATGTGCGCGGCCCTGGGGAGCTCGCCGGTGAGCGCCTTGAGGAAGGTGGTGATGGACGTCACCTGCTCCGGCGTCAGCTGCCGGCCGAGCTGGTACTCACCCATGAAGCGGACCGTCTCCTCCAGGCTCTTCATGCTCCCGTCGTGGAGGTAGGGGCCGGTCTTCTCGATGTTGCGCAGCGAGGGCACCTTGAAAAAGAACTTCTCGCCGGCGTTCTTCGAGATTTTCGAGCGCCCCTCGTCGGCGAGGCCCGGCACCGCCTTCACCAACCCGAGCTTCTGGTACATCGACCCGCCGAGCGTCTCGCCCATGTGGCAGGCGGTGCAGCCCACCGCGAGGTAGGCCTCGAGGCCCTTCTTCTCTGCGTCGGTCAGCGCCTTCTCGTCGCCCTGGAGGTAGGTGTCGAAGCGGCTGGGCGTCACCAGCGTGCGCTCGAAGGCGCCGATGGCCTTCGCGATGTTGTCGTAGGTGATGGGCTCGGCCTGGCCGGGGAAGGCCGCCTTGAACAGCGGCGCGTAGCCGGGAATCGAGCGGATGACCTTCTCGACGCCGGGGCCGTCGGGCATCGCCATCTCCACCGGGTTCAGCACCGGGCCCTTCGCCTGCTCCTCGAGGTCGGCGGCGCGGCCGTCCCAGAACTGCACGAAGTGGAAGCCGGCGTTGTACACGGTGGGGGAGTTGCGCTCGCCGCGCTGCTTCTTGTGCCCGGGCGAGGTGGCCTCGTTGTCGACGCCGTACTTCGAGAGCACGTGGCAGGAGTTGCACGAGAGGTCGTGATTCTTCGAGAGCCGCTTCTCGAAGTAGAGGCGCCGGCCCAGCGACACCTTGTCGGCGGTGATGGGGTTCTCCTTGGAGTCGCACTGCTTGCGCAGGGGCTTGAAGAGCGCCCTGGCCTGCTCGTGAAGAGACGGCGGTGCACCGAAGGCCAACGCAGAGACGACGGAACTGAGGAAGACGGCTCGCATGATGGCCGATGCTAGAAAATGTGCGCCGCCCGGGTCGGAACAGATGCAGTCCAGCGGGCGGGTGGGCGTGAGTAATGCTGCTGCATTGAAGCAGTCCGGCTCATTGCGTCGCGTCGCGCTCCGGAGGCGGACGGGTCCTACGAGCTGCACGACAGCGAAGAGCACCCCGGCCGGTTGCGCGCCCACTCGGGTCGCTTCTGCGCGAAGTGCTCCTGCCCGGGTTGCTCGTCGAAGGGGCGCTGCACCACCTGGTAGAGGGCCCGGAGCTTCGACTCGTCGCCCGCGTGGGCGGCGTCGATGGCCTCCTGCGCCAGCCAGTTGCGCAGCACGTACTTCGGGTTCTGCGCGTCGAGCTGCGCGGCGGTGGCGCCGGCGTGGCGCGCCTGATGCCACCAGCGGCTCAGCCAGGCCAGGCCCCGGGCGAGGTGCGCCTCTCCGGGCTCTCCATAGAAGGCGGGCCGGAGCGCGTCGGGGAAGCGCGTGGGCTGCGCCTGCTTCAGCACCGCGGAGAGCCCGCGGAAGAAGAGCGTCATGTCGGTCTCGACCTCGCCCAGCCAGGCGAAGAGCTCGTTCACGAAGCCGATGAAGTCGGCGTCGTTCTTGACCCCCAGCTTCGCGGCCCAGCGGTCGGCGGCGGCCGTCTCGAAGGCCCGCTGGTACTCGAGCAGCGCCGCCTCGAGCTTCGCCTCGTCGTCGCCCATCAACGGGAGCAGGGCCACGCCGAGGCGCTCCACGTTCCACATGCCCACCGCCGGCTGGTTGCCGTAGCGGTAGCGCCGTTCGCGGGCGTCGGTGGTGTTGGGCGTCCAGCCGGGGTTGAAGTCGTCGGTCCAGCCATAGGGCCCGTAGTCGAGGGTCAGCCCCAGCATCGACATGTTGTCGGTGTTCATCACGCCGTGGACGAAGCCCACCGCCTGCCAGTGCGCGACGAGCCGCGCGGTGCGCCGCGCCACCTCGTGCAGCACCGCCTCGGCGTCGGGCAGCTCGGGGAAGTACTGGGTGCGCGTGAAGTCGAAGAGCTTCTGGAGCAGCGCCACGTCATCGCGCGCGGCGGGCAGCTCGAAGGTGCCGAAGCGCAGGAAGGACGGGGCGACGCGGCAGACGATGGCGCCGGGCTCGGCCTCGGGGTGACCGTCGTAGAGGAGGTCGCGCACCACGTCTTCGCCGGTCTTCACCAGCGCCAGCGCGCGCGTGGTGGGTACGCCCAGGTGGTGCATGGCCTCGCTGCAGAGGAACTCGCGGATGGAGGAGCGCAGCACCGCCCGGCCGTCGGCGCGGCGAGAGTACGGCGTGGGGCCGGCGCCCTTGAGCTGCAGCTCGTAGCCGTTGAGCTCGCCGAGGCCGATGGCCCGCCCGTCGCCGAGCTGCCCCGCCCAGTTGCCGAACTGGTGGCCGCCGTAGTTGGCGGCGAAGGGGGTGCTGCCCTCGGCGAGGGCGTTGCCCGCCAGCACCGGCACCAGCGCCTCGACGTCGGCGGGGGTGAGCCCCAGCAGCGCGGCCACGTCGGGCGCGCAGAGCACGAGCCGCGGCGCCGCCACCGGCGTCGGGGCCACCTTCGACCAGAGCGCTCCTTTGACCGGGCGGGGGGCGTTGTCGAGGGAGAGGTCGCCGGGGAGCTGGGTGACGAAGCGGGAAGAGAGGTGCAGATGAGACATGGGGCAGGAGTGTAACGACGGTGTCCGGGGCACGCAGCCGTCGCCGGTGACGCGCGCCGCGGCGCGGCGTACCGGCAACTTGACCGGGGGCCCGGCGCGCACGATGGTCCGCGCCATGTTTCGTCTCCTCCCGTTCCTGCTGACTGCGGTGGCTGTTTCATTGAGCGCGTGTGACCTCGAGCCCGGCTGTGAGGTCGACAACCGCTGTGCGGTCACCGGCGGTGGCGACGGCGGCGGCGCCGCCGGTGGTGGC
>CALNBU010000083.1 GCA_937875615.1 uncultured Archangium sp. | reverse complement strand
GCTGCCGCCGTAGGAGATGAACGGGAGCGTCAGGCCCTTGGTGGGCACCGCGCCCATGGCCACCGCCATGTTGACGCAGGCCTGGAAGCCGATGAGCGCCACCACCCCCAGGCCCAGGTAGGTGCCGAAGGCCTCCGAGGCGTTGAGCGCCGCGCGCAGACCGCGCCAGATGACCACCGCGTAGAGCGAGATGAGGAAGGCCACGCCCAGCAGCCCGAGCTCCTCTCCGATGATGGCGAAGATGAAGTCGGTGTGCGCCTCGGGGAGAAAGAACAGCTTCTGCCGCCCGTCGCCCAGCCCCAGCCCCGTGAGACCGCCGGAGCCGATGGACATCAGCGACTCCGCGACCTGATAGCCGGCGCCCTGCCTGTCGGCCCAGGGGTCGAGGAACGCCGTGATGCGCTTCATGCGGTACGGCGAGGAGGCGATGGCCACGTAGGCGAAGGGGATCGCCGCCAGCAACATGCCGAGGATGTACGAGAGCTTCGCGCCCGCCACGAAGAGCATCACGAACATCAGGAAGAGCAGCGCCACGGAGCTGCCGAAGTCGGGCTCCAGCATGCACAGCACCACCAGCAGGCCGGCCAGCCCCAGGTGCGGCACGAAGCCGATGGAGAAGTGCTTCACCTTCTCGCGCTTCTTGGCCAGCGAGTACGCGAGGTAGATGACCCAGGCGACCTTGGCGATCTCCGCGGGCTGCAGCGAGACGCCGGGCAGGCGCAGCCAGCGGCGCGCGCCGCCCGCAGCGGTGCCGACTCCGGGGACCAGCACCGCCACCAGCAGGATGATGGTGAGGATGAGCAGCGGGTAGGCCAGCCTGGCCATCTTGCGGTAGCCGAGCTTCATCGCCACCGCCATGGCCAACAACCCGAGGCCCGCGGCGGTGGCCTGACGCTTCAGGAAGTAGAAGGAGTCGCCCAGCTTGTCCTGCGCGGTGATGGCCGAGGCGCTGTAGACCATCACCAGGCCGAAGCCGACCAGCGACAGCACGGCCGCGAGGAGAAGTGGATCGTAGGAGGGACGTCGCTCAGGCATGGCTCACGGGAGGGCGTTGACGAGCGTCTTGAAGACGTCGCCGCGATGTTCGAAGTGCTGAAACTGGTCGTACGACGCGCACGCAGGAGAGAGCAGCACGGTGTCGCCCGCCGTCGAGATTTCAGCCGCCTTTTCGACCGCGCGTTGCAACGTGCCGCAGTCGTGAACTGGACAGCTCGCGCCGAACGCGGCAGCGATGGCCGGAGCGTCGGCGCCGATGGTCAACACGCCCTTCACCTTGCCTCGCGCGGCGTCGACCAGCGGCTGGTAGGGCGCGCCCTTCCCCTTGCCACCGGCGATGAGCCACACCCCGCCGGGCAGCGCGCCCAGGGCCACCAGCGAGGAGTCGACGTTGGTGGCCTTGGAGTCGTTGATCCACTCCACCCCGCCTCGCTCCCGGACGAACTCCAGCCGGTGCGCCAGACCAGGGAAGCTGTCGAGGCCCCGCTGGATGGCGTCGTCACCGATGCCCGAGAGCCGCGCCAACAACGCGGCGGCCATGGCGTTGCGCAGGTTGTGGGCGCCGCGCAGCGCGCGGTTCTTCACCGTGAAGGCGGTGAGCTTCCCGAAGGTGAAGATGAACTTGTCCTTCGAGCCCACCACCACGCCGGAGAAGCCCGGGTTGGTGCGCGCCGCGTCGAGCGTGAAGCCGTACACCGGCACCTTCGCCCGGCGAGAGAGCCCCACCACCGCCGGGTCATCGATGTTCACCACCGCGAAGTCGCCCTTGCCCTGGGTGTCGAAGATGCGCGCCTTGGCCGCGCCGTAGGCCTCGTGCGAGGGGTAGCGATCGAGGTGGTCCGGCGTGAGGTTGAGGATCGCCGCGCCCCGGAAGCGCGCGGTGGTGACGCGCTCGAGCTGGAAGGACGACAGCTCGATGACGTGCATCGCGTACGGCGGCGTCGCCGACGACTCGTACGCCCGGGTGAAGGCGGTGCCCAGGTTGCCGCCCACGAAGGTGTTCGGCTCCTGCTGCTTCACCAGCTCGCCCAGCAGCGCGGTGGTGGTGCTCTTGCCGTTGGTGCCGGTGATGCCCAGCAGCGGCCCCGCACCGGCGGGCATGGTCCGCCAGGCGAGCTCCACCTCGCCGAAGCACTGGACGTTGGCCGGCACCTGCAGCTTCGAGGGCGGCACGCCCGGGCTCACCACCACCGCCTCGGCGCCCTCCCAGAAGCCGGCGGGGAACGGCCCGGTCCGCAGCTCGAAGCGGGGATGTTCGAAGGGCGCCGTCGCCCCGACGTTCTCGTCGAGCGCCAGCACCCGCGCGCCGCGGTCGAGGAGGAGCCTGGAGGCGGCCACCCCGCTCTTGCCCAGCCCGATGACCACGAACTTCCTGTCAGAGAACATGATGCTCACCTCAGCTTGAGCGACGCGAGCGCGATGGCGCCGAGCAGCACAGAGACAATCCAGAACCTGATGACGATCTTGGTCTCGCCCAGCCCCGCCTTCTCGAAGTGGTGGTGCAGCGGCGCCATCTTGAAGACGCGCCGGCCCGTGAGCTTGAAGCTGGTGACCTGAATCATCACCGAGAGGATCTCCGCCAGAAACACCCCGTGGATGATGGCCGAGAGCACCTCGTTCTTGCTGAGCATGGCCACCGTGCCCAGCGCCCCGCCGAGCGCCAGCGACCCCACGTCACCCATGAAGACGCTCGCGGGGTAGGCGTTGAACCACAGGAAGCTGATGCCCGCCCCGATGATGGAGGCGCAGAACACCGCCAGCTCCGCGCCGCCTTCGACGCGGGTGATGCCGAGGTACTCCGGCACCGGCACCGCCACCAACTGGCGCACACCGCCCACCAGCTCCCAGTCGGAAATGGAGACGGTGGTGCCGCCCGCGTAGCAGAGCACGGTGAACACGAAGGCGGCGATCATGGTGGGCGCGATGGCCAGCCCGTCGAGCCCGTCGGTGAGGTTCACCGCGTTGGAGGTGCCCACCACCACGATCCACGCGAAGAAGACGTAGAGCCAACCCAGGTCGGGGTTCGCGTACCGCGTGGGCACGAAGGGCAACATGATGTGCGTCGAAATCAGCAGCCGCGGGCCGTCGCTCCAGTCGGTCAACAGGCCGAACACCGAGACCAGAAAGAAGATGGTCTGCAGCACCAGCTTGTACCGCCCCGCCAACCCCTTCGAGTTGCGCTTGCTCAACTTGAGGTAGTCGTCGAGGAACCCGGTGAAGCCGTAGCCGGCGGTCATCAGCAGCGCCACCCACACCAGCCGCGACTTGAGATCCGCGAACAGCAGCGTGCCCAGGAAGATGGCCACCAGGATGAGCGTGCCGCCCAGGGTGGGCGTCCCCTTCTTCTTCTGGTGCGTCTCCGGCACGTCCTCGCGCACGTTCGACTGACCGTGCTGCGCGATGCGCAGGCGGTTGATCAGCCCCGGCCCCAGCAGCATCCCGATCAGCAGCGACGAGGTGGCCGCGGCCACGATGCGGAAGGTCGGGTAGCGGAGGAAGTTGAGGTACTTCGCCGCGTCACCGTCTTTGAGCCATTCGTAGAGGAGGTACAGCATCAGTGGGCTCCCGTGAGCGCGTTCACCACGCGCTCGAGTTTCATGCCGCGGCTGGCCTTCACCAGCACCCAGTCGCCCGCCTCCAGTCGAGGCCGGAGCCACGTCAGCAGCGGCTCTACGTCCTCGAAGCTCTGCAGCGGACCTCCCGCGCGCTGCATGCGCAGCCCCACCAGCGCCACCAGCGGCGCCAGCTCCCCGGCGAGCCGGGCGATGCGCGCGTGCGCGTCGGCCTCCTCGGCGCCCAGCTCCAGCATGTCACCCAGCACCGCCACGGCGCGGCCGCCAGCGGCGAGCGAGGAGAGCGTGCGCAGCGCGGCCTCCATCGAGGCGGGGTTGGCGTTGTAACAATCATCGATGACGGTGACGCCGCCGGGCGCGTCCAGCACCTGCAGGCGCCGCGCGTGGGACTCGGCGGCCTCCAGCCCCCGCACACACTCCGCCGGGGAGTACCCGACGGCCAGCGCCAGCGCGAAGGCGCCGACCGCGTTGAGCGCGTTGTGCGCCCCCACCAACCGGAGCGACACCGCGTGCACCTCGCCGCGGACCGCGATGCGCAGCCGCTGGCCCTCGCGCCCCCGAGGCTCCACGCCGGCGAGCCGCACCTCCGCGTCGGGGTGCTGTCCCCACGTCAACCGCCGGGTCTGCAGGCCCTCGGCCTGCGCGGCGATGCGCGCGTCGTCCAGGTTCACCACCGCCGTCGCCCCGGGGGCCAGCCCATGGAACAGCTCGCCCTTCGCCGCCGCCACGCCCTCGATGCTGCCCAGCCCCTCCAGGTGCGCCGGCTGCACGATGGTGATGAGCCCCGCGTCGGGCTTCGCCATCGCGGTGAGGCGCGCGATCTCCCCCGCGTGGTTCATGCCCAGCTCGATGACCGCCGCGACGTGCGCAGGCTCCAGCCCGAACAAGGTCAGCGGCACACCCACCTCGTTGTTGAGGTTGCCCTGCGTCTTCAGCGCCGGCCCGCGCGTCGACAAGATGGCCGCGACGAGCTCCTTGGTGGTCGTCTTGCCGTTGGAGCCGGTCACCGCCACCACCGGCAGCGAGAAGCGCTCCCGATGAAAGCGCGCCAGCGCCCCCAGCGCCGCGAGCGTGTCGTCCACCTGAAACACCGCGGCGTCCAGCGCGCCCACGGGGCGGTCCACCAGCACCCCCGCCGCGCCGCCCGCCACCGCCTGCGCCAGGAACTCATGCGCGTCGAAGCGCTCGCCCCGGAGCGCCACGAAGAGACAGCCTGGCGTCAGCTTCCGCGTGTCGGTGCAGACGGCGCCGAAGGCCTGGGACCCCGCGCGCACCACGCGCGCGCCCGTCGCCTGCACCACCTCTGCCGCGGAGAAGCTGGCCACTGCTCAGAGTCCGAGCGCGCGGCTCGCCTCCTCGAGATCATCGAAGTGCGCCCGCTCGCCGGCCACCTCCTGGTACGTCTCGTGGCCCTTGCCCGCGATGAGGATGGTGTCGCCGGGCTTCGCCAGCGAGATGGCCAGCCCGATGGCCGCCTTGCGGTCGGCCTCTACCAGGTAGCCCCGCTCGCCGGTGCGCGCCTTGGCCGGAGACATGCGCCGCAGCTCGCCCTTCTCCAGCCCGGGGAGGATGGCCTGGATGATGTCGTCGGGGTTCTCCCCGCGCGGGTTGTCGGAGGTGACGATGGGCAGGTCCGCCGACGCGGCCACCTCTCCCATCAGCGGGCGCTTGCCCTGATCCCGCTCACCGCCGCAGCCGAACACCACGATCAGCTTTCCCTTGGTCACGCCGCGCGCCGACTCGACCGCCTTCGCCAGCGCGTCGTCGGTGTGGGCGTAGTCCACGAGCGCGGTGATGCCGCCGTTCTCCACCCGCTCCATGCGCCCGGGCACGCGCATCACCCGCTCGATGCCGTCCTGCACGTCGCGCCGCGACGCTCCGACCGCCAGCGCGAGGCCGGTGGCGCACAAAATGTTGTCGAGGTTGTGCTTCCCGATGAGCGGGCTCTTCACCACGATGTCACCGGCGGGCGTCTTGAGCGTCGCCTTGATGCCCGAGGTGGAGAACTCCACGTTGCTCGCCGACAGCTCCGCGTTGCCCGCGGCGGAGAACTTCCACGCCTGGCGCTTGAGCTGCTTCATCTCGTTGTAGACGCGCGTGGTGTAGGTGTCGTCGGCCGCCACCACCGCCAGCCCGCCCGGCGAGAGGTTCTCGGTGAAGAGCCGCCGCTTGGCCTGGAAATAGACCTCCATGTCCTTGTGGTAGTCGAGGTGGTCCCTCGAGAGGTTGGTGAAGCCCGCCGCGCGGAAGGTCAGGCCATGCACCCGCTCCTGCGCCAGGGCGTGCGACGAGACCTCCATCACCACCGTGTCCACGCCGCTGTCGACCATCTCCCTCAGCGTGCGGTGCAACGTGATGGGGTCTGGCGTGGTGTGCGTCGCGGGGAAGGTCTGGCCGCCGTAGCGCACCCCGATGGTGCCGAAGAGGCCCACGTTGTTCATGCCCGCGAGGCAGATGCTCTCCAGCAGCCACGCCGTCGTGGTCTTGCCGTTGGTGCCGGTGATGCCCAGCAGCGCGAGCTCGCGCGCGGGGTGCCCGTAGAAGTTCGCCGCCAGCTGCGCCGCCGCCTTCCGCACCGAGGGCACGATGAACAGCGGCACCGAGAGCCCGCCGATGGTCTTCTCGGCCAGCACCGCGGCGGCTCCGTTCTTCACCGCGTCGTGCGCGTACTGGACCCCGTTGGACTTCGCTCCCGGGATGGCGACGAACAGATCCCCTGCCTTGACCGTGCGCGAGTCCGACGACACGCCGGTGATCTCGACCTTCGCCTTCGGAGCCGGGGCCGGCTCGGTTGCAACACCTGCGAGCAGCTCTGTCAGTTTCATCGTGTGTGTCTTCCTGGCCGCGGACGGCCTCTAGCGTTGTGAAGTTGGCAAATGTCCTGCCAACTCCACGGTGATGCGGGCGCCCTTTTCTACGAGGCTTCCCGCGGCGGGTTTCTGGGCGACGACGCGGCCGCTCCCCGACAACTGCGGCTCCAGTGCCACAGTCAACAACTGCGACACCGCCACCCGACCGGAGAGCCCTGTCAGGTCGGGCACCCGTACCGAGCCCGTCGCCGGACCTTCCTCGGTGACGGCTTCCATGTCGCGCGTCTGCTCCAGCTTTTCAATCGCGGCGACCAGCGGAGACTTGCCTGGCCGAACCGTCGGCGCCGGGGCCGCGACCACCGGCTTCTCCCGCGACGACGCCACCCCCAGGTGCGGCATCGCCTGGAGCGCGATCTCCTTGAAGGCCGGCGCCGCCACCAGGCCGCCGTAGACGTCGGTCTTCGGCTCGTCGAGTACCACCGCGATGACCGCGCGCGGCGCCTCCGCCGGCAGCACGCCCACGAAGCTGCCCACGCGCTTGTCCGAATAGCCACGGGCCACGGGGTCGGCCTTCTGCGCGGTGCCGGTCTTGCCGGCCACGCGATAGCCCTCGAGGCGCGCGCGCGGCGCGGTGCCGCCCTGCTCCACCACGCTCTCCAGCATCCCCACCACGCTCTTCGCCACCTTCTCGCTCACCACCCGGCGCAGCGCCACCGGCTGGTTCTCGAGCAACACCAGCCCGTCCGAGTCGGTGACGCGCGAGACGATGTACGGCCGCATCAGCACGCCGCCGTTGGCCAGCGCGCCGTAGGCCGCCGCCACCTGCAGCGTGGTGGCGCTGAGGCCCTGCCCGAAGGCCTGCGTGGCCAGGGAGATCTCCGCGCGGGGATACGGCACCTGCCCACGGCCCTCGCCAGGCAGCTCCAACCCGTAGCGCTCGCCGAACCCGAAGCTGCGCCACGTGTGCATCAACTTGTCCCGCCCCAGCTTCTGCGCCACCTTGGCCACGCAGATGTTCGACGACACGCGCAACATGCCCTGCGCGTTGAGCGTCGCGTAGGGGTGCGTGTCGTGCACCACGTGGCGGCCCACCTTCCACGAGCCCTTCTCACAGTCGAAGCTGGTCTGCTCGGTGATGACGCCTTCGTCCAGCGCGCTGGCCACCACGAAGGGCTTGAAGGTCGACCCGTGCTCGATGAGATCTGTCACCGCGCGATCGCGAAAGGCGTCGGGCGACACGCCCTTCGGTGAGTTGGGGTTGAACCGTGGCCAGTTGGCCAGCGCCAGCACCTCGCCGGTGTGCGGGTCGAGCACCACCGCCATGCCCGCGGTGGCCCTGGCGTCGACCACCGCCTTCTCGAGCGCCCGCTCGGTGATGTACTGAAGCGTCGAGTCGAGGGTGAGCTCCACGCTCGCGCCCTGCGTCGCCTGCGGCGCCTCCAGCCCGCCGGTGAGCACCCGGCGGCCCTTGGCGTCACGGAAGCCAGCCCGCTTGATGCGCTCGCCCGACAGCTCCGCCTCGAACTGCAGCTCCAGCCCGTCGAGGCCGTGCGAGTCGGTGCCCACCAGCCCCACCACGTGCGCCGCGAGCTCCTTCTGCGGGTAGAAGCGCCGCGGCTCCTTCGCGAAGCCGATGCCCGGCAACCCCAGCGCCCGCACCCGCGCCGACTCGGACTGGGTGACGTGGCGCTTGACCCACGCGAAGCGGCGACCCTTCACCAGCCGCTCGGTGAGCTCGCGCGCGTCGAGGCGAAGCGCGTGGGCCAGCTTCGCCGCGCCCTCTTTCACGTCCGGCAGCATCGAAGGGTCGACCCACACCGAGTCGACGTCGACCGACGAGGCCAGGGGGACGCCCCGCCGATCGACGATCTCTCC
>CALNBU010000082.1 GCA_937875615.1 uncultured Archangium sp. | reverse complement strand
GAACGACCCCGTCTGTCTCATGCTCACCCCGCTGGTGCTGGCGCTGGTGCGCAGCGCGGACCTCCCGCCCGTCCCGTACCTGCTCGGCCTGTGCATGTCGGCCAACGCCGGCTCCGCCGCCACCTTCACCGGCAACCCGCAGAACATGCTCATCGGCGTGGCCTCGAAGCTGCCCTACGGCCAGTTCGCGGCCCTGATGGCGCTGCCCGCGCTGGCCTCGCTGCTGGTGGTGTACGGCGTCCTCGCCTGGACCTTCCGCGCCCAGCTCACCGGACGCTCCATCCACCCCGAGGGAGACCCGCCGCCGGTGGACCGCAATCTGCTCATCCTCTGCGCGGTGGTGGTGGCCGGGATGCTGGCCGCCTTCTTCGCCGGACTCCCCATGTCCTGGAGCGCGCTGGTCGGCGCGGTGGTGGTGATGATCCTCTCCGGCGTCCCACCGGAAGAGCAGTACCGGAAGGTCGACTTCTCGCTGCTGCTCTTCTTCGCCTGCCTCTTCGTGGTGGTGCACGGCGTCAACGAAGAGGGCTGGACGGAGCGGATGCACACGCTCTTCGCCCCGCTGCTGGTGGGCGAGCCGGCGCGGCAGGCGGCGGGCTTCAGCGCGCTGAGCCTGGTGGCCTCGAACCTGTTCTCCAACGTGCCCTTCGTGATGCTGGCGCGCACCTGGGTGCCGGGCATGGTCGACCCCGCCCTGGGGTGGCAGGTGCTGGCGCTCTCCTCCACCCTCGCCGGCAACCTGACACTCATCGGCTCCGTCGCCAACCTCATCGTCTTCGAGGGCGCGAAGGACACGGTGAAGGTCGGCTTCTGGCAGTACCTGCGCATCGGCGCGCCGGCGACGGCGCTGAGCCTGCTGGTGGGCGTGGGCCTGCTGCTCGCCGAGCGGGCGCTGCTCAGCGCGCCGTAAACTGGGGGTGCGCGCGCACCTGCTGCTCCAGCTCGCCCGTCAGCACGTCGCCGTGAGGGCCCCGCGCCGAGGAGCGCTGCCACCGCTCCAGCCAGCGCTCGCCCAGGGGCTGCTCGAGCTCCCGCGGCGTGGTCGAGGCGATGGTGGTCTCGCCCTTGGTGCCGGTCGACACGCCGTGGCCGACGAAGAAGCCGGCCAACAACATCGACACCCGCGTCGGCGTGGCCGCGCTGTACGTCGCCAACAGCCCACCTTCGCGCGGCAGCCGCGACCGGATGCGACGGAGGAAATCCACCGTCCACATGGTCGGGTTCGACTCCGGGCTGAAGGGGTCGAAGAAGACGAGGTCGAACTCGCCATCGAGCTCCTCCACCAGCTTCGTGGCGTCACCTTCCAGCAGTCGCCAGGTGAAGTTGGGGTGGTCCCACCGGCCGTGCTCGAGCAACGCCTGCACCGCGTCCCTCCACGGCTGCACGAAGGGGAAGCCCTCGGGGTCGCTCAGCGCGAGGCGCAGCGGCGCGAGGTCCACCTCGAGGCTGACGATCTCCAGCGGGCGCATGCGCACCGCGCCCATGTTCTTCGCCCGCGTCAGCGCCGCGATGGCGTTGGTGCCGGCGCCCAGGCCCACGTCGAGGACGCGCAGGGGCTGCTCGGAGACCGTGCGCAGCTGGCGTTCGAGCTCGAGCTGGTCGACGTACAGCCGGTTGGCCTCCTCCCACGGGCCGACGGGGTGCATGACCTCTCCGTGCCCGGTGTGGCGCACCGCGCGGACCCCGCCGCGCGTGGTCACCAACTCGAAGACGCCGTCCTTCACGCCCGTGGCGCTGAGGCGACCCTTCCGGGGCCCGAGCAGCTCCCGCAGCACCGCGTACTCCGCGGCCCAGCGGCCCTCGAGGATCGCCGCGCGCATGCGCCCCATCAACGCCTGGTAGTGCCAGAGGTTGTGCACGGAGAGCAGCCGCGCCGACAGGTGATGGTTGCCCTGCGCGAGGTGCCGCAGGTAGCTGCGCGAGTAGCGCTTGCAGACCGGGCAGCCGCAGGTGGAGTCGAGCGGCTCGTCGCTCATGCGGTACTCGACGCGGGTGAGCCGCAGCTGCCCTTCGAAGGTGTACGCGTAGCCCTGCTGCGCCATCTTGGGAGGGATGATGCAGTCGAACATGTCGACGCCGGCGTTGACCGCCTCCACCAGATCGATGGGCGTGCCCACGCCCATCAGGTAGCGCGGTTTGTCGGCGGGGAGCAGCGG
>CALNBU010000081.1 GCA_937875615.1 uncultured Archangium sp. | reverse complement strand
GCCGCGGATCTCCCCCGGGATCTCCTCTCCGCCGGGCTCGACAACGACGCCACCCTCAACCGGGCCACGGCCTCGCACGTCGCCCGCTGGCTCGACGCCGCCGAGGCGCTGGCCCGCGACACCCTCACCCACCGTCGGGCGCAGCTGCTGCCCTGCGCCGGCGAGGACGACGCCTGCGCCGCGCAGTTCATCTCCCGGCTCGGATTGCAGGCCTTCCGGCGGCCGCTCACGCCGGAGGAGCGCGGCGTGCTGGGCGAGCTCTTCACCGCCACCCGGCAGGCGCACGGCTTCGACACCGCGGTGGAGCTGACGCTGGAGTCGCTGCTCCAGTCCCCCCAATTCCTCTACCGCGACGAAGCGCCGCAGGGCGACGAGGCGGTGCTGACGCTCACCGGCTACCGCATGGCCTCGCGCCTCTCGTACTTCCTCTGGGGCACCATGCCCGACGCGGAGCTCCTCGACGCGGCGGCCGTGGGCACCCTCGACACCCCGGAGGGTGTCTCCGCGCAGGCCCGGCGGATGCTGGCCGACGCGCGCTCCGCCGACGGGCTGCTGCGCTTCTTCTCGGTCTGGCTGTACCTCGACGGGATCTCCGCCGCGGAGAAGAACGTCGCCGTCTACCCGCAGTACACGCCGGCCCTCACCGGCGCCTGGCGCACCTCGCTGCAGCTCTTCATCGAAGACGTGCTGGCGCACGAGGGCACGCTGCGCGCGCTGCTCACCTCGCCGGTGGTCTACGCCAACGACACCATGGGCATGTACGGCATGAACGCCCCCGACGGCGCCTTCGTGCGACACCAGCTCGACGGCTCCACCCGCAAGGGCCTGCTGACCCAGCCCGGCTTCCTCGCCTTCAAGGCCACCCCCGACGGCAGCTCCCCGGTGCGCCGCGGCATCTTCGTGCTCGAGCGGCTGCTGTGTCAGCCGCCGCCCCCGCCGCCCGCGGCCTTCACCCCGCCCCAGCCGTCGAGCACCATCACCACCCGCCAGCGCTTCGCGGCCCACAGCCAGAACCCCGGCTGCGCGGGCTGCCACCAGCACATCGACCCGGTGGGCTTCACCTTCGAGCACTACGACGGCGTGGGGCAGTGGCGAGAGAGCGAGAACGGCCACCCCATCGACGCCTCCGGCGGCGTGTTCGACGCGCGCGACGAGGCCCTGGAGGTGCCGGTGAGCGACGTGACGCAGCTGAGCGAATTGCTCGCCGACAGCCCCCAGGTGCACGCGTGCCTCGCCCGCGAGCTCTACCGCTTCGCGCTCGGGCGGCCGCTCACCGACGCCGACGCCTGCGCGGTGTCCAGGGTGAGCGACCGCTTCATCGCCGCGGGGGGCGACTTCCGCGCGCTGATGTTGGCGGTGGTGGAATCCGAGGCCTTCCGCACCAACCTCAACCCGGAGGGCGCGCCGTGATCTCCCGCCGGAACCTGCTCCGCGGCGCCGGCGGCGTGGTCGTCGCGCTGCCCTTCCTCGAGGCCCACGCGCAGGCGCTGCCGCGCAAGCGCTTCATTGCCCTCTACCACCCCAACGGCGTGCACACGCCCCGCTGGTTCCCCACGCCGGGCCTCACCGAGAGCGACTTCACCCTGGGGCCCATCCACGCTCCGCTGGAGCCCTGGCGGGCGCGCTGCCTCTTCACCGGCGGCCTCGACATGTCGGTGGCGGTGAGCGGCCCCGGCGAACAACACCAGCGCGGCGTCGGCGCCTTCCTCACCGGCGCGAAGCTCGACACCGGCACCTTCACCGGCAACGACGGCTCCACCGCCGGCTACGCGCTGGGGCCCTCCATCGACCAGACGCTGGTGGGCCTCATCGGCCAGGGGACGCCCATCCCCTCGCTCCAGCTCGGCGTGCGCGCGCTGCTGCCCAACGTGTCGGGCGTGGTGAGCTACCGCGACGCCAACCAGCCGCTGCTGCCCCAGAACAACCCGCGCCTCACCTTCCGCACCCTCTTCGGAGAGACCCAGGCCCCGCCCGACGAGCAGGCGCGGCTCCGCACCCGCCGACGCAGCGTGCTCGACGCGGTGAAGGGGCAGCTCGGGAGCCTGATGAAGACCGTCGGCCAGGCCGACCGGCACCGGCTCGACGCGCACCTCACCCTGGTGCGGGAGCTCGAGAACCGGGTCACCGCGCTCCCCATGTCGACCTGCGAGGCGCCCAGCGACCCGGGGCTGATGGACTTCGAGCGCGAGGCCCGCTTCGGCGAGGTGGCGCAGCTCCAGCTCGAGCTGTTGACGCTGGCGCTCCGCTGCGACCTCACCCGCGTGGCCACCCTGATGTTCAGCGACGCGCAGAACCACACCTCGCTCCCGCACCTCGACATCCACGGCGACGTCCACAACCTGACGCACCTCTCCGACGGAGATCCCAACCGGCTGCAGGTGGCCACCCGCGACACCTGGCAGGCCGGGGTGCTGGCCCAGCTGCTGGCCTCTCTCGACACCATCGACGACGCGGCCGGAGGCACCGCCCTCGACCACACGCTCATCTTGTGGGGGAGCGACGTGTCGCGCGGCAACACCCACGCCCACGACGACATGCCCTTCATCCTCGCGGGCGGCGGCGCCGGCTTCCGCATGGGCCGCTCCGTGCGCTGGAACGGCAGGTTCCACAACGATCTGCTGCTCTCCATCGTCAACGCCTTCGGCGGCGACCTCCCGACCTTCGGCGCGCCCGGCTTCTGCGACGGGCCGCTCTCGAACCTCACCTGAAAAAGAGCGCCCCATGAAGCCCACCCTCGCCCTCGTCGCGCTCCTGCTGCTCCCCTTCGGCGCCGAGGCGAAGCCTGCGGGGGCCCCGCGCGGCAAGCCGCCCGTACAGTTCGGCCTCGACGTCGGCGGCGGCTACTGGTTCGAAGGCGCACCGCAGTTCGATGCCCACCTGCGCCTGATCGAGCTGCGCCTGGGCGTTGCGATCGCCAACCGCGGCGGCGTGTTCCGCATCGAGGCGGAGGATGCCGATGCGGCCGCACGCGCGGAATCCTTCCTGCGCCAGCTCTACGAGGACGCCGCAGATGCACGGCGTGTTCGTCCAGCGTTTCGTC
>CALNBU010000080.1 GCA_937875615.1 uncultured Archangium sp. | reverse complement strand
GGCGATGGATGTGGAGAGCGGTTTTCAGGTGTTGGTCGCTGTGGAGCATGTGGGCCTGGGCCTCGTCGAGCCGGCGGTTGGCGAGCAGCCGCGCGAGCTGGTGCATCTCGGTGCGCACGCGGCGCGCGAGCAGCTTCTCGTTCTTCGCCAGGTCCACCTTCGGGCGCGGCGCCTCTTCGCCGGGCGCGGTGACGAGGCCGAGCGTGCGCCGGTAGCGGTGCGCCTCCCACTCGGCGACCAGCGAGGAGTCGGTCTGCTTGAGCGTGGTCAGCAGGAAGGCGGCGATGTCTTCGAGCTGCTCGCTGCGCGCGCCCTCGGGCACGTTCTGGAGGATCGTCTTGTAGGCCTCCGAGAGGTAGCGCAGCAGCACCCCCTCGCTCCGCTGCAGCCCGTAGTCCTTGATGTAGTCGTTGAAGGTCTGCGCGGTCTCGAAGAGCTCGCGGGCGATGGACTTCGGCCGCACGGTGTCGTGCGCCACCCACGGGTGCTTCGCCAGGAACTCGTCGAAGGTGCCGTAGATGAGCGGCGCGAGCGGCTTCGGCGCCTCCACCTTCTCCAGCTCCTCCATGCGCTGGTCGTACTCCATGCCCTGCGCCTTCAGCTCCTGCAGCTTCTGGCCCTTCGCCTTGTCGCGCTGCGCGTAGAGCACCGCGTCGGGGCTCTCGAGGATCGACTCCACGCACGAGACCACGTCGAGCGCGTAGGTCTCGCTGACCGGGTCGAGCTTCAGCAGCAGCTCCAGCAGGTACAGCGAGAGCGTGTGGTTCAGCGAGAAGTCGCGCTGCAGCCCCTCCAGCACCCGCGGTCGCTTCGGCAGCCCGCGCTGACCCTTCTCGATGGTGACCACGCCGGCGTCGACCAGGCTCCGCAGCAGCGCGCGGGCGTGCTTGCGCAAGCGCAGCTTGGCGGCGTCGTGGGTGTGCGAGAGCGCGATGAGCTGCACCAGCCGCCGGTAGCCGTCGAGGCTGGCGTCTTCGTGCGCCTGCAGCAGCGAGATGATGAGGCCGTGGGTCACCGAGAAGCGCGACTCGAGCTTCTCCGGCTGCTGGGTGCGCAGGCGCTCGTAGGCGGCCTCGTCCCAGTGCACGTAGCCCTTCTGCGGCGGCTTCTGCAGCGTGACGTTCTTCTTCCCTTCGGCCTTCTTCTGCTGGAGCCGCGCGTTCTCGATGACGTGCGCCGGCGCCTGGGCCACCACGTACCCCTGGTCGTCGAAGCCCTTGCGGCCCGCGCGTCCGGCGATCTGGTGGAAGTCGCGCACCGGGAGCAGCACCGTCTTCTCGCCGTCGAACTTGCACAGCTGCGTGAAGAGCACCGTGCGGATGGGGATGTTGACGCCCACGCCCAGGGTGTCGGTGCCGCTCACCACCTTGAGCAGGCCCTGCTGCGCCAGGCGCTCCACCAGCCGGCGGTAGCGCGGCAGCAGCCCCGCGTGGTGCAACCCGATGCCGTGCAGGAGGTAGCGCTTGAGCTCCTTGCCGAAGGGCGTGTCGAAGCGGAACGTGGCCAGCGCCTCCTTCAGCTTCGCCTTCTCTTCCTTCGTCGACATGTCCACCGACATCAGGTTCTGCGCCTGCTCGGCGGCGGTGCGCTGCGAGAAGTTGACCAGGTAGATGGGCGCGCGGTTGACGTGGAGCAGGTCCTGCACCGTCTCGTGCAGCGGCGTCTGGGCGTAGCTGTAGTCGAGCGGCACCGGGCGCTGCGCGGAGCGCACCTCGGCGACCTCGCGCCTGGTGATGTCGGTGAGGCTCTGGCTGATGGCGCTGGTGTCGCCCAGGGTGGCCGACATCAGGAGGAACTGCGTCTCGGGCATGGTCAGCAGCGGCACCTGCCAGGCCACGCCGCGCTCCTTGTCGCCGTAGTAGTGGAACTCGTCCATCACCACCGTCTCCGCGAAGAGCCGCTGCTCGCGCACCGCCAACGACGAGAGCACCTCGGCCGTGCAGCAGATGATGGGGGCCTGCATGTTGATGGCCGCGTCGCCGGTCATCATGCCCACGCGCTCCGCGCCGAAGGCGTCGCACAGCGCGAAGAACTTCTCGTTCACCAGGGCCTTGATGGGGCAGGTGTAGAAGCTGCGCTTCCCCTCGGCCATGGCCATGAAGTGGAAGGCCAGGGCCACCAGCGACTTGCCGGAGCCGGTCGGCGTGGCCAGCACCACGTGCTTGCCACCGAGCAGCTCCAGCACGGCCTCTTCCTGCGCCGGGTACAGCGAGAGGCCCGCGTCGGTGACGTACTGCACGAAGCGGCTGAGCACCTCGTCGGCGGAGAGGGGCGGTTGTCCCGGCTGGGGGAGGAGGGCGGCGAGCGGCGCGGTACTCAAGGCGCGCGCAAACAAGCACGCCTCGCGGCCTGGCAAAAGCACGCGTCGCGGCCCGGTCATTCGCCGCTTGACTCGCCCTCCGCGCCGCCGTCGCGCCAGGCGAGGTGGCCGGTGAAAAAGGCCCGAAACGACATCGACTTACATGTGTGTTTCAAGGCGCCCGATCGCGCTGAGGCCGGTAAATCGGCCTCGGAAAACTCGAATTTGACAGGCATTTTGCCCCGAAGACAATGCGCTACAGCCATGTCGGAGATGCCCCGGTCGGGAACCTTTTCAACGCCGCAGAAGTCGCTGACGCGCTTCCATGAGCGCCTGCTGGCGGAGGAGCTGACCGGCAAGGTCGCCGACGGTCAATCGCGCGTGATGCGGGCGGTGGCGGAGGCGAAGGTCGACCTCAACCCGCACCAGCTGGAGGCGGCGGTCTTCGCGATGGACTCGCTCTCGCGCGGCGGCTGCATGCTGGCCGACGAGGTGGGGCTGGGGAAGACCATCGAGGCCGGCATCGTCATCGCGCAGCTGGTGAGCGAGGGCAAAGACCGGGTGCTGGTGTTGGCGCCGGCCACGCTGCGCGCCCAGTGGCAGGCCGAGCTCAAAGAGAAGTTCGACATCGACTCGGTGGTCATCGACGGCCGCACCGTGCGCGCCACCGGCAACGCCTTCGACCAGCAGGCGCCGGTGGTCATCGCCTCGCACCCCTTCGCGGCGTTCCGGAAGGAGCTG
>CALNBU010000079.1 GCA_937875615.1 uncultured Archangium sp. | reverse complement strand
CGCGCGGAGACGACGGCGTCTCGTTCGGCGACCGCAACGCCCCCACCGCGACCTACGCGGCCTTCGCGCCGGAGTTCTCCGTGGGCTCGCGGCGCCGGCACAACAAGCAGAACGCCAACCGGCTCTACGAGGGCGCGCTGGGCGGCTTCTTCTGGGACGGCCGCGCCGCGACGCTCGCGCATCAGGCCGCCGGCCCGCCGCTGAACCCGCTGGAGATGGCGCTGCCCGACGAGGCCACGGCCGCCGCGCGGCTGGCTGAGAACGACGACTACCGCGCGGCCTTCATCGCGTTCTTCGGCGACGACGTCTGGGACGACCCGGCGGCGACGTACCGCGCGATGACCGAGGCCATCGCCGCGTTCGAGCGCAGCGACGAGGTCTCTCCCTTCGACTCACGCTACGACCGGTTCATCCGCGGCGAGGGCAGCCTGAGCTTCAAGGAGCTCACCGGAAAGTCGCTCTTCTTCTCGGAGTTCACCAACTGCGCCATCTGCCACCAACTGCACAGCAACGGCGACCCGGTGAACGAGCTGAAGGAGACGTTCAGCGGCTACGAGTTCCACAACCTCGGCACGCCGGTGAACACGGCCGCGCGCGCGCGCAACGGGGTCACCGCGCTCGACTAGGGCCTCGCCGTGGTGCCCGGCATGGGTCCGGCGCAGCGCGGCCAGTTCAAGGTCCCCACGCTGCGCAACGTGGCGGTGACCGGGCCGTACATGCACAACGGCGTCTTCGCCAGGCTGCGCACGGTCATCGAGTTCTACGACCACTTCGTCAACCCCACGGCGCGCGCGCTGAACCCCGAGACGAATCAACCCTGGGCGCCGCCCGAGGTGCCGGAGACCGTGGCCAACGAGCTGCTGAAGGTCGGCCGCCCCATGGACGACCGGGACGTCGAGGCCCTCGAGTGCTTCCTGAAGACCCTGACCGACGCCCGCTACGAGTCGCTGTTGGGCGACGACACCACCTGCGCGGACTGAGCCGGGCTCAGCGGAAGTGCTCGTCGAAGACGCTGGCGTCGCCGGCGCGCGCGGTGAGCCGCCCGTTGCGCCACAGGCCCATCTTCGTGAGCCACGCCTCGAACTCCGGCGCGGGCCGCTGGTTGAAAATCTCGCGGAGCGCTGCGTTGTTGTGGAACGAGGTGGTCTGGTAGTTCAGCATCACGTCGTCCCCCATGGGGATGCCCATCAGGTAATTCACCCCCGCCAACGTCAGCAGCATCTCCAGGTTCTCCTGGTCGTTCTGGTCGGCGATGGCGTGGTTGGTGTAGCAGGCGTCGCAGCCCATGGAGATGCCCGAGAGCTTCCCCATGAAGTGATCCTCGAGGCCGGCGCGGGTAATCTCCCTGGCGTCCCGCAGGTACTCGGGGCCGATGAAGCCCACCACCGAGTTCACCAGGAACGGCTTCCAGCGGCGCGCCAGCCCGTAGGCGCGGGCCTCCATCGTGACCTGGTCGGTGTCGTGGTGCGCGTTGGCCGAGAGCGCGGTGCCCTGCCCGGTCTCGAAGTACATGACGTTGGGCCCCTGCGCGGTGCCTTCCCGGCGGGCGAGATCGTACGCCTCGTCGAGCAGGCGCACCGAGACGCCGAAGTTGCGGTTCGCGCCCTCGCTGCCCGCGATGGACTGGAACATGAGGTCCAGCGGAGCGCCGCGCCGCACCGCCGCCATCTGGATGGTGAGGTGCGAGAGCACGCAGTTCTGCGTGGGCACGCCGTACTTCCGCATCAACGCCTTCACCGCGGTGAGGATGTCGACGGTGCCCTGGATGTCGCCCGTCGAGGGGTTGACGCCGATGACCGCGTCGCCGTTTCCGTACGACAGCCCGTCCTTGACCGCCGCCAGCACGCCCTCCACGTCGTCGGTGGGGTGATTGGGTTGCAGCCGCGACGAGATGCGGCCCTTGAGCCCCAGCGTGTTGTTGCAGCGCACCACCACGCGCATCTTCCGGCCGGCCACCACCAGGTCCATGTTCGACATCAGCTTGGCCGCCGCGGCCACCATCTCCGGCGTCAGCCCCGGAGAGACGGCGGCGATGTCTTCGCCCGTGGTGCGGTCGTCGAGCAGCCACTCCCGGAACCCCGACACGGTCCAGCCGCGCACCTTCGCGTAGGCGTGCGGGTCGAGCCCGTCGACCACCACCCGCGTCACCTCGTCGACCTCGTAGGGCACCGACGGCGCGTTGAAGAGCTGCTCCAGGGTGACCTCCGAGAGCACCTGCTTCGCGGCGGCCAGCTCCCGCATCGAGCGCGCCGCGAGGCCCGCCTGCTGGTCCCCGCTGCGCACCTCGTTGGCGCGACCGAGCACCTCCTTGAGCGAAGAGAAGGTGAAGTGCTCGCCGTGGACTTTCGAGGAGAACGCCATGCGCGGGTGCCATTCTTATGCCGCCTCGCGCGGGGTCGCGAGCGCTCAGCGCGCGCCGGTGGCGGGGCGGCGCGGTTTGGTGAATAACCGCCCCATGAATCCGCAAATCTTCCGCGAGTACGACGTGCGTGGCCTGGTCGACACCGACCTCACCGACAGCGTCGTCGAGAACCTCGGCCGCGGCCTCGCCACCATGGTGAAGCGCGCCGGCGGCAGCACCGTCGTGGTGGGCCGCGACGCGCGCCTGTCGGGGCAGCGCTTCCGCGACGCGTTCATCGAGGGCGCCACCAGCACCGGCGTGCACGTGGTCGACGTGGGCATCGTGCCCACGCCCATCGTCTACTACGCGGCCAACACGCTGCCCGTCGACGGGCTGGCGATGATTACCGGCTCGCACAACCCGCCCGAGTACAACGGCTTCAAGATGGGCGTCGGCAAGACGACCTTCTACGGCGAGACCATCCAGGCGCTGCGCGCGCTCATCGAAGCGGGCGACTTCGAGAAGAGCGACCGCAAGGGTCAGGTCTCGCACTTCGACGCCGTCACGCCGTACCTGCACTTCGTGCTCTCCACCGTGAAGCGCGGCCCCAGGAAGATGAAGGTGGTGGTCGACGCGGGCAACGGCGTGGGTGGCATCGTCGCCGTGCCGCTGCTCGAGAAGCTCGGCTACGACGTGGTGCCGCTGTACTGCGAGCCCGACGGCACCTTCCCCAACCACCACGCCGACCCCACCGTCGCCCGGAACCTGGAGCTGTGCATCGCGAAGGTGCGCGAGACCCGGGCCGACCTCGGCATCGCCTTCGACGGCGACGCCGACCGCATCGGCGTGGTCGACGGCAACGGCGAGATTCTGTGGGGCGACAAGCTGATGATTCTCTTGTCGCGCGCGGTGCTCAAGGAGGTGCCCGGCGCGGCCATCGTGGGCGAGGTGAAGTGCAGCTTCACCATGTACGACGACATCGCGAAGCACGGCGGCCAGCCCATCATGTGGAAGGCGGGCCACTCGCTCATCAAGGCCAGGATGAAGGAGACGCACGCCGCGCTGGCGGGCGAGATGTCGGGCCACATCTTCTACAAGCATCGCTTCTTCGGCTTCGACGACGCGCCGTACACCGCCGCGCGCCTGCTGGAGATTCTGTCGCACGAGACGAAGTCGCTCTCCGAGCTGCTGGCCGACGTCCCGGTGACCTACAGCTCGCCGGAGCTGCGCTTCGACACGGTGGAAGAAAAGAAGTTCGCGCTCGTGGCCCGCTGCACCGAGAAGCTCCAACGCAAGGGCCTGGAGCTGGTGACGGTCGACGGCGTGCGCGCCACCTGGCCCGACGGCTGGGGCCTCATCCGCGCGTCGAACACCACGCCGATTCTGGTGGTGCGCTACGAGGCGAAGACGAAGGAGCGCCTGCAGGAGATTCAGCAGCTCATCGACGGCACCATCCACGAGGCCAAGGCGGAGCTCGGCGGGTGAAGGTCTTCGCCATGTCCGGGAGCCTGCGCACCGGCTCCTTCAACACCAGGCTGCTGCACGTCGCGGTGCCGTTGCTGCGTGGCAAGGGCGTGGAGGTCGACGTGCTCGACTTCCG
>CALNBU010000078.1 GCA_937875615.1 uncultured Archangium sp. | reverse complement strand
ATGGTCCGGGTGGAGGTGGCGCGGCGTGGTGAGCGCGTGAGCCTGCGGGTCATCGACAGCGGGCCGGGCATCGCGCCGGAGCATCAGGGGCGGGTGTTCGAGGCCTTCGAGCAGGAGAGCGCGGGCGTTCAGCGCCGCTTCGGCGGCACCGGCCTGGGCCTGGCCATCACCCGCCGGTTGGCGCGGCTGATGGGCGGCGAGGTGACGGTGAAGAGCGAGCCGGGGCAGGGCAGCACCTTCGAGCTCGACGTGCCGCTCCCCTCGGTGGTCATCGTCAGCTCCACGCCCTTGCCGGCCCGGGTGCCGGCGCCCCGCTCGCTGCGGGTGCTGCTGGCCGAAGATGATCTGGTGAACGCGTCGATGACCTCGGCATTGGTGCGCCGCCTGGGGCACGAGGTGACGGTGGTGCACGACGGCGGCGCGGCGGTGGAGGCGGCGGCCGCGGGCACCTACGACATGGTGTTGATGGACGTGCAGATGCCGGTGCTCGACGGCCTCGCCGCCACCCGCGCCATCCGCGAGCGCGAGAAGTCGACGCGCGAGCAGCACGTGCCCATCGTGGCGCTCACCGCCAACGCGATGAAGGGCGATGATCTGCTGTGTCTGTCGGCCGGCATGGACGCCTACCTCCCCAAGCCGGTGACGGTCAGCGCGCTCAAGGATCTGCTGACCTGGTTCTCCGGCGGCTGAGGGCGTCCCGCGGGTGAAGTTCCTTTTGCCTTGAACGCGTCGCCGTGCGACGAACCCGCGCCATGTCGTCAACCACCGAGCCCGCGACGCTCGCCGAGGCCATTCTCGGCAGGGAGTTTCTCTCCGCGAAGTTCCTCGAGAAGTTCCGCGCCTGGCCCGCGGAGCTGCGGGCCTCACTCGTCGCGGTGCTGATGGGCAGCGTGCTGTTTCTCCCGTACCTCGGCGCCGTCGGCCTGTGGGACCCGTGGGAGACGCACTACGGCGAAGTGGCGCGCGAGATGGTGCAGCGCAACGACTACGTGCACCCCTACTGGGAGAACGCGTGGTTCTTCAGCAAGCCCGCCTTCACCATGTGGATGATGGCGCTGGGCCTGCATGCCGCCGACATGGGGGCGCTGCTGGCGCTGCTGCTCGGGCTGGGGTTGGGCGGCGTCGGCGTCGCGCTGTACGTGGGGAAGGTGAAGGGCGCCTCGGTGCTCAAGGAGTTCTGGGGCGCGGTGCTGACGTGGGCCGGCGCCTTCTTCCTGATGTTGTTCGTGTGGTCGAAGCTCCAGACGTTCTCCTGGCGCTTCTCCTCGGTGTCCGCGGGCCCCGACGCGCTGCCGCTCTTCACCGAGTGGGGTTTCCGGCTGCCGTTCGCGCTGTTCTCGATCCTCGCGCTCGCGCTGTTGGCCTGGGCGCTCACCGTGGCGGTCAACGCCCGCGCCGCGCTGGCCTCGGTCTTCGTGCTGGCCACCATGCCGCTGTACTTCCTCTTGTCCCGTCAGGCGGTCACCGACACGCCCATCGTGGCGGCGACCATCTCCGGGTTGTCGTGCGTGATGGTGGGGCTCTTCGACCGGAGCACCCGCTTCCGCAGCGAGTGGTGGTACGCGGCGTGGATCTTCTTCGGCATCGCCACCCTGGCCAAGGGGCTGCTGGGCTTCGGAGTGCCCCTGGTGGTCTTCGGTCTCTACGTCGGCCTGCGGGTGGTCGACGCGCCCGGCGCGCACGTCCGGTGGCTCAAGGCGCACCTGCTGCAGCCCGCCCTGTCGGGCCTCGCGGTGGGCCTGGTGGTGGGTGGCATCGCCTACGTGGTGGGCTCGAAATTCCAGATCACCT
>CALNBU010000077.1 GCA_937875615.1 uncultured Archangium sp. | reverse complement strand
CGCCCTTCCTGCTGGTGCTCGAGGACACCCGCAAGGCGCTGCCGGTCTCGGGGCGCCTGCGCCTGATGTCGGCCTACATGATCGAAGACCCGGTCGCGCCGCCGGTGCTGCTGCAGGGCCGCATCAAGGCGCCGCACGGCTTCAGCGCGGGCTTCATGGGCATGACCACCCGTCAGCGCCCCGGCGCCATCGGCTACGACGCGGGCCAGAACGCGCTCTACGCGGATCAGGCCCGGTACGGCGTGCAGCTGCCGAAGTTCTTCGTGCGCTACAAGAACGACCCCTACGACGTGCTGCTCGGCACCTACCGGCTGGGCTTCGGTCAGCGGCTCACGCTCGACAACACCACCCGCCTGACGCCGGACGGCTTCTATCAGGACGACGCGATCTTCCTGGACGCCGATCCCGACCGCATCTGCGATCCCGAGAACCTGGATCCGGCCACCGGGGCCTGCCTCGGCACGCAGACGGCGTACCAGACCTCCGACTTCCAGTGGCGCGACGGCTTCCGCGGCATCGCGGCGAAGCTCAAGAACGCGAAGCTCTCCGACGCGGTGTCGATCTCCGCGACGGGCTTCGCCTCCTACCAGGACCGAGACGTCTACCAGTACCACCTGGTCGATCGCGGCGTGTGTGACGACCCCCGGCTGCCCGGCAACGAGTGCGCCTCGCCGCCGATCGTGATCCGCCTGCCGGACGGGAGCCTCAGCACCTCGCGCCACTCCTTCCAGACCTTCCCGGACGTCTTCAGGGAGTTCACCGCGGGCGGCAACGCGACGCTGCAGATCGGCGCGCGCGGGCGCATCGGCATCACCGGCTACGGCGCGATGCCCATGTGGTCGCTGCGCGATCAGGGCGTGCTGCTGGACCTGCAGGAGTTCAACAAGACGCCGGACAACGGGCCCTACGGCGCGGTCGGCATCGACGTCGCGACCGGCGTCGGTCCGCTGAACCTCTTCCTCGAGGTGACCCGCTCCTTCGACAGCATCGAGGGCCGCGGCGGCGACTGGGCGGCGCTGCAGCGCACGGTGCTCTCGCGCAAGAAGGAGGAGCTGGAGCTCTCGCTGCGCTACTACGGCCGCGACTTCGACAACCCCTACTCGCGCGGCATCTCGCAGCCCGACTCGGTGGAGGGCATCCGGGTGCGCAACGAGGCCGGCGTGCGGCTGCGCTACCTGAACCGCGCGATCCCCGGCTGGCAGCTGCGCGGCTACGCCGACGCCTGGCTGTGGCCGGGAGAGGGCACCGTTCCGGGGACGTCCGGGCGGACCAACCTCGCGCTCAACGCCCGCGTCGACTACGTGGACTTCCCGCTGCTCCAGCCGTCCGTGTGGGTGAACCACACCAACAAGGACCTGTCCGACAACTTCGACGCGACCAACTGCTACGACCTCACCGAGGGCGACGGCACGGACGTCGAGGACGCCTGCTCCGGCGAGGCGACCCGCGTCGGGGCGCGTCTGCGCTTCGTGCCCTCGCGGATCTTCAACGTCACGTTGCAGCTCAACCACTCGTTCTACGACACGTCGATGTACGCGAACCAGCGCATGCAGGACGCGCGCGGGCTGATCGAGTTGGTCTACCGCCCCCTCCCTCAGATCCGCCTGCGCCTGCGCAGCCGCCTGCTCGAGGACGACCTGGTCGAGTTCACCCCCGAGGGCGCGCGCCTGCGCGACGACCGCGGCGTGCGTGCCGTGGTGCTGACGGGCCGCGGCAACTACTGGTGGACGGATGCGCGCGCGAGCACAGCCGCGCGCACGCCGAACCCCGAACACCGTTTCCGCGTCGAGATGGAGGCCCGCTTCTGATGCGCCTGCACCACTTCCCCGTCCTGTTGCTCAGCGCGCTGCTGCTCGTCACCTCGGGTGTCGGGTGCGGCGCGGCCACCAAGTCCGGTCGCAAGTACGAGAAGGCCCAGCTCCAGAAGACGCTGGCGCAGACCGATCAGCCCGGCCTGGTGATCGGCGAGTTCCCGTTCGAGGGCGCTCCCGGCGTGCTCGATGGCGACACGGTCCGCGTGCGCGCGCTGAAGAGCTCCATGCGACTGCTCGGCATCGACACCGAGGAGACGTTCAAGAAGGACACCGAGCGCAAGCACTACGCGCGCGGCTTCGAGACCTATCTCAAGGAGCTGCGCGGCAACTCCCCTCGTCCGGTGAAGGCCGCGACGCCGATGGGCGACGAGGCGGCGGACTTCGCGCGCACGTTCTTCGCGGGCGTGAGCACGGTCCGGCTCGAGCGCGATCACCCCGGTGAGATCCGCGACTTCTACAACCGCTACCTCGCCTACGTGTTCGTGAAGCGCGGAGAGAAGTGGGAGAACTACAACATCGAGGTCGTGCGCGCGGGCTACAGCCCCTACTACGCGAAGTACGGCCAGAGCCGCCGCTTCCACAAGGAGTTCCAGGAGGCCGAGGCCGAGGCCCGCGCGGCCAAGCGCGGCATCTGGGATGAGTCCAAGGAGGCCTACCGCGACTACCCCGAGCGCCTCGAGTGGTGGAACGCGCGCGGCGAGCAGATCGATGCGTTCGAGCGGCTCGGCGAGGCGGAGCCGGACATCTGGATCCCCATCACGCGCTGGGACGCGCCGGCGCGGTTGGAGAAGCGCCTGGGCCGCGAGGTGGTGGTGTTGGGGACGGTGCAGGAGGTGAAGCGCGGCGAGAAGGGCCCGAGCATCATCACGCTCAGCCGCAGCCGCGGGAACAACCTGGACGTCGTCATCTTCGACAAGGACGTCTTCAACGCGATCGACGCGGATCAGTACAAGGGCGAGTACGTCCAGATCCACGGCTGGGTGAGCAAGTACACCAACAAGTACCGCCGCCGGACCGTGCTCCAGCTGGTGATCCACCTGCCCAGCCAGGTGATGATGCCGGGGACGCCGGTGGTGCTCGGCAGCCCCGGCGGGCCGCCCGAGTCGACGCCCGACGTGGTGCGCCCGGCCTCCACCGGCGGCTCCATCGATCTCGAGAAGGACCCCACCCCGAGCGGGGACATGGGGCTCGACTTCGGCGACGGAGAGCTCCCGCTCCCCGACGAGCCGGACTGACCCTTTGTGGCGCCTTCAGGGGCGCCCGATTGCACGCGCAGCACTTCCAGCTCTTCACGACATCCACTTG
>CALNBU010000076.1 GCA_937875615.1 uncultured Archangium sp. | reverse complement strand
TGGTTGAAGTAGCCCGACGCCACCCAGTGGCCGCGCACCTGCAGGTGCCCCGAGGTGGCGCCGTCGTGCGGCAGCACCGCGCCCGCGTCGTCGACGAGGCGCAGGTCGACGCCGAAAATGGGGCGCCCCTGCCTCGCCTGCACCTGCAGCCGCGCCTCCGGCGTCAGCCCCGCGTGCTTCGGCAGCAGGATGTTGGCCGTGCCCAGCGGAGACATCTCGGTCATGCCCCAGGCGTGCGTCACCCGCGCGCCGTGCTCCACCTCGAACTGCGCAATCATCGACGGTGGGCAGGCGCTCCCGCCGATGACCACCTTCTTGAGTGACGACATGCGCACCCCCGCACCCTTCGCGGCGTTGAGCAGCCCCAGCCACACCGTGGGCACCCCCAGCGCGGAGGTGACCTGCTCGGCGGTGATGAGTTCCAGCAGGCTCTTGCCGTCGAGCGCGGGGCCCGGCAGCACCAGCTTGCTGCCCACCATGGCCGCGGCGTAGGGCACGCCCCAGGCGTTGACGTGGAACATGGGCACCACCGGCAGCGTGACGTCCTGCGCCGAGATGGCCAGCGCGTCGGCGCCGCAGATGGCGTAGCTGTGCAGCACCGTGGAGCGATGGCTGTAGAGCACGCCCTTCGGCAGCCCCACCGTGCCGGAGGTGTAGCAGAGCGAGCTGGCGGTGTTCTCGTCGAGGCTGGGCCACGCCAGCTCGTCCGGCTCTCCGTGCAGCAGCGACTCGTAGGCCCGCAGGTCGGGCACGCCCGACTCCGGCGGCAGGTGCGCGTCGTCGGTGAGCGCCACGAAGTGCCGGATGCCGCTGGTGGCCGCGAGGTGCTTCGCCAGCGGCGTGAAGGTGGTGTCGAAGAAGAGCGCCACGTCGCCGGCGTCCTTCGCGATGTACGTCAGCTGCTCGGGCGGCAGCCGCGGGTTGATGGTGTGCAGCACCGCGCCCAGCGACGAGACCGCGAAGTAGAGCTCGAGGTGCCGCTGGGTGTTCCACGCCAGGGTGGCCACCACGTCGCCCTGCCCGATGCCCAGCTTCAACAGCGCGTTCCCCAGCTGCCGCGTGCGCCGGGCCACCTGCCCCCAGGTGGTGCGCACCACCGGCCCCTCCACGGTGCGGGTGACGACCTCCTGCAGCGAGTGGAAGCGCGCGGCGAACTCCAACTGCGCGCTGACGAGCAGCGGCTGGGTCATCATCAGTCCGTTCATGGGCGCTACACTGGCGCTCCGCGTCGCCTGCTTCAAGGCGAAGCGCCGGCCCCACGTCGTCAGAAAACGAGACATGGTACGCGCGGCGGCGACATGCGGACTTCAACGAGCGGCGCCTCGGCGGTGGTGCGGAGCGACGAGCGCCCGCAGCACTTCGAATCGGGCCCGCTCACCCGCGCCGACGAAGCGCAGCCCTTCTCTGTACCCATCGCCGCCGGCGACGAGGTGGTGCTGGAGTTCGTCGCGCAGACCGCGGGCACCGCGGGCGCGCACCTCGACTGGGTGGACCTGCGCATCGAGGCGGGCGACCGGGCCGACTGAGCGCTCCGACGGTGCGACGAGCGGACCCGACCGCCGCGCCGACGGTGTACGGTGCGCCCATGCTCTGGCTGTTGCGCCGCGCCATCGTCATCCTCTACCCACGCGCCTCGCTGCCCGGCGCGGCCGACTGCGCGCTCGATGACTTCCTGCGCACCTTCAAGCGCGAGACGCCGCTCTCGGTGTGGGCGGGCACGGTGGCCGGCGCGGTGGTGTTTCATCTCTTCCCGCTCTTCACCGTCTTCGTGCCGTTGCCGGCTTTTCTCCTGCCGCGGCGCCTCGCCGACCTGCACGCGGCGCGCATCAGCGTCAGCTCGCTGTACCTGGTGCGCCAGTCCATCTTCCTGGTGAAGATGTGCGCCGGGCTGTGCTGGGCCGCCGACCCGCAGGTGCGCGCGCGCCTCGCCCTGCCGCCGCTCATCGAAGACCCGCGCACCTGGCGGACCTCATGAGCCACGTCGCCTTCCGCCCGCGGGGAGAAGACCTCGAGGACACCTTCGACTTCGTGGTGGTGGGCTCCGGCGCGGGCGGCGCGGCGGCGGCCTCGCTGCTGGTGCGCGGCGGCGCGAAGGTGGCCATGGTGGAGGCCGGCGCCTGGAGAGACCCCACCGACTACCCGCAGACGGCCTTCGGCGGGATGCGCGATCTGATGGACAACTTCGGCGCGCAGGTGACCATGGGCCGCGCGCTGTGGCCGGTGGTGCAGGCGCGGGTGGTGGGCGGCACCACCGTGGTCAACTCCGCCATCTGCGTGCGCACCCCCGGCGACCTCTTCGCCCAGTGGGAGACCGAGCACGGCCTGCACGACCTGGAGCGCCCGCTGCTGGCGGCAGAAGACCGGCTGGAGCAGGCGCTCACCATCGAAGAGGTGCCCGCGCACGCCCGCGGCCGCTCCAACGAGCTGGCGGTGGTGGGCGAGGCGGCGCTGGGCTGGCCCCACCGCCACGTCATGCGCCGCTACGCGAAGCACTGCGAGGGCCAGGGCTTCTGTCTGCAGGGCTGTCGCGCGGCGAAGAAGCAGAGCCTCAACCTGACCTTCGCCCCTGAGGTGGCCGCCGGGGGCACGGTGCTGTCCTGCGCGCCGGTAGAAAAGGTGCTGCTCGAGGGGCGCCGCGCGGTAGGCGTCACCGGTACCTTCCGACACCCGACCAGCCACGCCAGGGGCGCGCGCTTCACCCTGCGGGCGACGAAGGCGGTGCTGGTGGCCGCCTCGGTGACGCACACCCCGGTGCTGCTGATGAAGTCGGGCGTGCGGCTCCCCGCGCTGGGCCACTTCTTCCGCAGCCACCCGGGCACCGGCGTCTTCGGCGTGTACGACGAGCCCATCGACCTCAACGTGGGCGCCACCCAGGGCTGGGCCTCGACGGCCTTCCGCGACCAGCCGGGCTTCAAGCTCGAGGTGCTGTCGATTCCGCCGGAGCTCGTCGCCTCGCGGCTCTCCGGCGGCGGCACCCAGCTGATGCAGCGGCTGGAGGACTTCCGGCACCTGGCGATGTGGGTGGTGGCGGTGCGCGCCGACTCGGTGGGGCGGGTGACGAAGTCGCTCTTCGGCAACCCGGTGGTGCACTACTCGTTGAACCACGCCGACATGCTGAAGCTGCGCGCCGGCCTCAAGCTGTTGGCGCAGCAGCACTTCGCCGCCGGCGCCAGGAAGGTGCTGCCGTCGATTGCCGGCCTGCCCTACGAGCTGACCGCCGACCAGGTGGACCTCTTCGACCAGGCGCCGCTCGACCCGCGGGCCTACGTGGCGATTTTGAGCCACCTCTTCGGCGGCGCGGTGATGGGCCGCGACGAGGCCACGAGCGTGGTCGACCACCGCGGCCGCGTGCACGGCTACCAGGGGCTGGTGGTGGCCGACGCCTCGGTCATCCCCACCAACCTGGGCGTCAACCCGCAGCACACCATCATGGGCCTCGCGCAGGTGTTCGCCGAAGCGCTGCTCTGACCGCGCTACCAGTCGAGCGAGACGCCGGGCGGCTCTTCGCAGCGCCCCTTCGCCGGGGCCCAGAGCTCCGCGGACTTCTCCGGCAGCCCGCCCGAGGTGCCGCCAACCACCAGCACCCGCCCGTCGTCCAGCAGCGTCGCGGAGTGCGTCTTCCGCGCCACGCGCAGCGCGCCGGCCAGGCACCACTCGCTGGAGTCGGCTCTCCAGCGCTGCACCCGCGCGGTGTCCACGGAGTCGGGCGGCTCGCCTCCGATGACCACCAGGTCTCCGTCGGGCAGCCGCGTGCCGGAATGTGCGCTCAGCGACTGCGAGAGGTGATTCTGGAACGGCGCCCAGGCCCGCTCGCCCGCGCGCCACGTCTCCGCGTAGTTGGTCGAGGAGGTGGCCGTCTGTCCGCCGATGACGACGAGGCTGCCTTCGGGCGTGGCGATGAAGGCCGTGCGCTGGCGCGGCTCGCTCATCTCCGGAAGCTGCGTCCAGCGGCCCTCCTTCACCACGAAGCGCTCCACGCTGGCCACCGGTCCGCCGGGCCCCTGCCCGCCCTGCGCCTGGTTGCTGCGGCCGCCGGCCACCACCACGTCGCCCTCGCGGGTGCGCACCGCGGCGTGGTGCCAGCGCGCCATCGCCAGCGGCGCCACCTTCTCCCAGGCGTCCGCGCCCGGTTGGTAGCGCTCCACCGAGGCGAGGTGCAGCCGCTGCTCGCGCGCGCCGCCCGCCACCAACACGCTGCCGTCGTCGAGCACCGTCGCGGTGTGTCCATTGCGGGCCTCCTGCATCGGCGCCGCCGCGCTCCAGACGTTCTTCTTCGGGTCGAACAGCTCCACCGAGGCCAGGGCCACGAAGCGGTTCTGACCTTCCGACGACTGGTGCGTGGTGCCGCCAGCCACCAGCACCCGCCCGTCGGCCAGCAGCGCCGCGGCGTGGTGACTGCGGGCCACGCGCAGCGGCGCGCAGCGGCGCCAGACGTTCTTCTTCGGCGTGTAGAGCTCGCAGGAGCCCAGCGTCGACAGGCCGTCGACGCCGCGGCGGTGATCCTGGCGCCTTTCGCCTGGCATCACGTGAGGCGCGACTGGCCCGCCCTGCGCGAGCGCATCGGCGTCGTGATCGTC
>CALNBU010000075.1 GCA_937875615.1 uncultured Archangium sp. | reverse complement strand
ACCGCGATGGCCGCGCTGATGGTGTGCGGCCTGTTGCTGGTGCGCTTCCTCAAGAAGGCCAGCCGCGGCGACGTACCCGGCGTCACCGTGCGCTTCGGCGGCGGCACGCCCAGCGGCGGAGAGACCACGGTGAAGGCGGTGTGGTTCAGCGGGCGCCCGGGCGTGAAGGTGCAAGGCGGCACCTCCGACATCACGGTGCGGGTGACGCCCAACACCAAGGACGGCGCCTCGGTGGGCGTCATCGAGGAGTTCTCCGGAGGCACCGGCAACCAGTGGCGCACCGCCACCTGGCTGGCGGCCTTCAACGCCAGCCGCGCGGCCGGTCTCTCGCTGGTCGAGCACGAGTACCTGGTGCGCGCGGGCGGCCACATCGACGGGCCCTCGGCGGGCATGTTGATGACCTCCACCATGCTGGCGCTGCTGCGCGGGCGCCCGCTGCGGCCAGGCACCACCATGACCGGCACCATCAACCCCGACGGCTCGGCGGGGCCGGTGGGCGGCATCGTGCAGAAGATGCAGGGCGCGAAGGCCTCCGGCGTCACCCGCTTCGGCTACCCCATGGGCGCGCGCTCGCACACCGACCTCGCGGACCTCTCGCAGGTCGACCTGAACGAGGTGGGCGCGGCGCTGGGGTTGGAGGTGCGCGAGATTCACGACCTCCACGAGGCCTACGACTTCATGACGGGCGAGCAGCTCCAGCGGCCCACGCCGCTGTCGGAGAGCGAGCTGGAGCTCGACGCCGAGACCACCGCGCGGCTACGCGCCAAGCTGACGGCCTGGAAGTCGCGCCTGCAGAGCGAGGTGACGCAGCTCAAGACCTCGCTGCGCAAGCAGCCCAGCATCGGGAAGCTGCTCAACGCGCAGCTGGCGCAGATTGACGAGCGCGTGGCGGCGGCGGCGCGCTTCGAGAAGGGCGACCTGCCGGTGGCCGCGCTCTTCGAATACATGATTGCCGCGCTCACCTCGGTGGCGGCGCGCGACACCGTGGCGATGATGGAGTCGTACCTGCGCGGCGACCTCGAGGGCGTCTACGCCCAGGTAGATGAGGCGCGCGCGGCGGGCGGGCAGGTGCGCGCCTACGGCGACGAGCTGCTGCTCCGCGCGCGGCGCCAGACGGTGGGCGGCCAGGTGAACACCACGCTGGGCCTGGGCATCTACGTGACGGCCTCGGGCTACGCGCAGCTGGCCGAAGACGACAAGGCCGCGGCCGACGCGGTGCTGGCGGCCATCAAGGCCGGCAAGCTGGCCGCGTCTCCCGAGGCCACCAGCTACATGGTGCAGAACCTGCTCAAGCCGGTCATCTACTACCACTCGGCGAAGGTGCTGCTGGAGTTCAGCCGCGACTACCAGGACCTGCTCGACGAAGAGGGCCGCGCCTCGGAGGCGAACCTGGCGCAGCTGGGCCGCGAGGCGGGCGGCTACGGCTCCGCGGCAGGGGCGGCCCTGGCCTACTTCGACGCCATCTTCACCGAGACGCTCGACGGGCAGGCCACGCGGGCGCAGGCCCAGGCCGCGGTGGGTGAGAAGGAGCTGGGGTACCTGCTGGCGCATCGCGCGGTGCGGATGACCGAGGGCCTGAAGAGCAGCGACGGCGATGGCGCGAAGAGCCTCCTGCGCCTCGCCGCCGGCGCCTCGGCGTACTTCACCGCCTCGGGGCTGGTGAACAAGTACTACTCGCTGGGCGGCAAGGAGGAGAACGGGGTACTGCACATCACCAACCGCAAGTCGCTCACCGCGCAGCTCGAGCAGGCGCGGCTGCACGCGCGAGAAGAGGCCGCGCGGGCCAAACAGCTGGCGGGCTTCGTCCCCATCGCCGCGCGCCTCGACTACCAGCTCGCCTCGGCGTACCGGGAAGGCAACGACGGGACCAAGCTCGAGGCGCTGCAGAACTACTGGTACGCGGCGTTCTGGTCGCACCTGGCCGCGCAGCTGGCGACGCACTGAATCGGGTCAGCGCCGCTTCTTTGCGACGGGCGCCCCGGCGCCGTCGTCGAGCTGCTTGAGCAACCGCTTCGGCGCCTGCGCCCGGTAGCTCTCGTCAATCCACTGCTTGAAGAGCTCCACCGGAATGGCCGTCCCCGCCGGCGGCTTCGCCGTCACCCACCCACTCTTGCCGAGGCCCCAGGCCATGGGCTCGCAGAAGGGCAGCATCAGCGCCAACCGCCCGCTGCCGGGCAGCTTGCAGCCGATGCTGAAGGGCGCGCCCTTCTCGCTCAGGTAGGCGAAGGTCTTGTCGTTGACGGCGAGGTCATCGTGGCCGGGCCACGGGCTCTTGCGGTGCGCGCCGGGGTAGGTGAGCCCGAAGGCGCGCAGCGCAGCGGAGGCGTCGTCGGGGGCCGGAGCGCGGGCGGCGGGCCGGGCCGGGACGCGCCGCTCGAACTGAGGGAGCGCCTTCGCCACGGCGTGCAGCGCGATGAGCTGCGCGAGCCGACGCGCGCGCGTGGCCTCCGCCTTCGCGCTCACCACCCACCACACCGAGGCGCGCCGGTAGGAGGGCGCCCGCGCGTCGAAGTCGGCGGCCGCGACAGGGTGCGCGTCGAGCTGGCGGCGGTACACGGCGGGCAACATCTGCGGGCCGTTCTCGTGCGAATAGACGCCGACGCGCTCGGGCTTCCTCGCCTCGAAGGCCGCGCGCCCCGCGGCGCTCACCCGCCCTGCCCGCTGGAGCGCCTCCAGCTTCTTCACGTTGACGAGGCTCCAGATGCTGCCGGGCTTCCGCGGCGTGAAGCGGATGCTGTAGCGCTCGTCGTCCACGCGCCGGCGCACGCCGTCAATCCACCCGAAGCACAGCGCCTCATCGACGGACTCGCTCCAGCTCAGGCTGGGCACGCCGGTCTTCGTCTTGTGGAAGCCCACCAGCAGCGAACGCTCGCTCGCGTGGTGGCGCGCGAGCCACGCGCGGAAGTCCTTCGGCGAAGCAAAGTAGCTGGGCGCGCTCACGGCGCAGACGGTACAGTGCCGCGCCTCAATGAGCGTGCACGAATTCCTGGACCTCGCGGTGCGCTGGGTCCACCTCATCGCCGGCATCATGTGGATCGGCAACTCCATGCTGTTCAACTGGCTCGACCGGAACCTGGAGAAGCCACCCGAACGCAAGGACGAGCCCGGCTACGAGGGGAAGCTGTGGATGGTCCACTCCGGCGGCTTCTACGAGCTCGAGAAGAAGCAGCTCGCCCCCGGCCAGCTCCCGGAGCGGCTGCACTGGTTCAAGTGGCAGAACTTCACCACCTGGGCCTCGGGCATCTCGCTGCTGGTCGTCGTCTATTACATGAACGGCGGCGCGTTCCTCATCGACCCCTCGGTGCGCGAGATGGGCCTGCCGCAGGCCATCTCCATCTCCGTGGGCTCGCTGGTGGGCGCGTGGCTGGTCTACGACGTGTCCTGGCGGGTGCTGGGGCCGCGGGCGCCCACCGCCGCCGGGCTGCTCTCGCTCGTGGCGCTGCTGGGCCTCTCGTACTTCTACACGCGCGTCTTCTCGGGCCGCGCCGCCTACCTGCACGTCGGCGTGCTGCTGGGCACGGTGATGACCGGCAACGTGTGGATGGTCATCGTGCCCTCGCAGCGCAAGCTGGTGGCCGCCACCGCGTCGGGCCAGGCGCAGGACTTCGCGCTCAACAAGAAGGCCAAGCAGCGCAGCATCCACAACAACTACATGACCTTCCCGTTGCTCTTCGTGATGTTGAGCAACCACTTCCCCGGCACCTACGGCCACCCGCTCAACTGGCTGGTGCTCTTCGTGCTGATGTTCGCCGGCGCCGGCATCCGCCACTTCATGAACATCCGCTTCGGGAAGCCGCCGGTGCTGTGGCTGGTGCCCATCGCGCTCATCGCGCTGCTCTCCACCCTGCTGCTCTTCGCGCTCACCGCGCGCCCGGCCGCCGCGACGCCCTCGACGCAGGCCGCGGGCGCCGACGCGGGCGTGCAGCGCGTGGCCTTCGCCGAGGTGCAGGCGGTCATCTCGGCGCGCTGCCTCAGCTGCCACGCCCAGACCCCCACGGAGCCCATGTTCCCCGTGCCGCCCAACAACGTGATGTTCGACACGCCCGCGCAGATTCAGGGCTACGCGGCCCGCATCAAGGAGCGCGCGTACGTCAACCGCACCATGCCCTTCATCAACAAGACCGGCATGGACGACGCCGAGCGCGCGCTGCTGGGCCGCTGGGTTGACGAAGGCGCGCACCTCGACTGAAGGG
>CALNBU010000074.1 GCA_937875615.1 uncultured Archangium sp. | reverse complement strand
GGTGCCTGCGCCGCTACCTGCACCCCGGCGGCGCGCGCGCCTGGTGCTACCTCGACCGCCGGTTGATCCCGCGCGGAGACCACCGCCTCCGCGGCGCGTTCGACCCCCACGCCGGACCGCTCAAGCTGGTGTTCAACGTGCGCGAGCTGCCGCTCCACGCGCAGGTGTTGGACGAGCCAGGCTGCGTGCCCATGTACCGGCACACCCGCTTCGCGCCGGCCCTCGTCCCCCGCGGGCTCCTCGAGAACCCCGGCGCCCGCACCTTCGACGCCGCCGAGCTGGTGCCCAACCTGAGCGAGCGCGCCAGGCGCCTGGGAGACCCGCGCGCGGTGTTCGCGCACATCGCCCGGCACCTCAACTCACAGCGCTTCCAACAGGTCTGGGCACCCGCCTTCGGCGCCACCGAGCTGCCGCTCATCGCCCTGCCCCAAGGCTACACGTAGCCGAAGCGCCGGCGCACCGCCCACTCCAGCCCCAGCACGGAAATCAACACCACCAGCCAGTACCAGCGGTCCCACAGGGCCTCGTCGCGGGAGCGCCCCACCTCCACCAGCGGCGGCTCCTTCAACGGCACGTCCGCCAGGCTGAAGGACAATGAATCGAAGGCCGCGCCGCCGGTGACCTTCGCCAACTCCGCCAGCAGCGCCGCGTTGACGCGCGCGTCGGCGAGCTCCGGGCCGACGGAGCGCACCGCCACCGCGTCGGTGCCCTCCCCCAGCGGCCTGCCGTCCTTCGAGGCCACCGCGCGCAGCTTGTAGGCGCCGGGGGCGGGCGGCGGAAACTCGAGCCGCAGGGTTCCATCGGCGCCGGTCTCGCGGGTCTCCTGCGCCACGAGGCGCCCGTCGTCGGCGTCGAGCAGCTCGACCACCACCTGCGCGCCCGGGGCCGGCGTGTAGTCAGACTCCCGGGCCACCACCACCACGCCCACCGGCCTGCCCGGCTCCACGCTGGATGGATCCGCGGTGACCGAGAGCGTGGTGAGGTCCGGGTCTCGCACCAGCCAGCGGATGGCGTTGTTCCAGAAGCGCTCGAAGTTGCGCGTGGGCGCGCCGGCCGCGTGCGAGGGGAACGCCCAGTACCAGGTGGCGTCGGAGGCGATGGCCATCACCCGACCGCGCCCCTGCTCCGCCACCGCCAGGAGCGGCGCCGGCTTCCCGTCGACCTGCAGCGTGGGGTGGGCGAGCAACACCGAGGCGTCGGCCCGCGCGCGCACCAGGTTCAAGCCGGGAATCGCCGGGAGCGCGGCCCAGGCGGCCTCGCTCGACACCGAGCCCTGGGCCAGCGCCGTGAGCGGGTGTCGGGCGCCGGCCTCGGTCAGCTTCGCCACGAAGGGGCTCACGTCCGCGGGCCCCGCGGGTGACACCGGCAGCACGTTCTCGAAGGGGTTGAGCGCCGAGCTCTGCGCGTCACCGAAGGAGCGATCTCCCCCCAGGTAGGCGAAGGCGCCGCCCTGCTCCACGTAGCGCTCCATGTCCCGCCGGTACCGGGCCAGCGAGATGCTGGCGTCCTCGTGGCCGAAGTTGAGCACGATGATGACGTCGAAGGTGTCGACCTTCTCGTGGAAGATCTCGTCTCGGGGGAACGGGATGAGCGAGAGCTCCCGCGGCTCTTGCCCGGGCGGCACGCCCGACTCGTCGGTGCCGTTGCGCAGAATGTAGAAGCTGATCAGCTCCACGTTGGCGTCCTGCCGCAGCACGCCCCGGAGGAAGCGCTCGTCCCAGGTGGGGCGCCCCGCCACCAGCAGCACCCGCACCCGGTCGCGGATCACCTTGAGCGCGAAGCTGCGGGTGTTGTTCTCCGCCACCACCTCCTCCGGGTACACCGGCGCGCTCACGGTGTAGACGAAGCGCCCGGTCTGGTCGGGCGTGAAGGTGTACTTCACGGTCTGGGTCTCGTCCTGCGAGGTGAAGGTGACCACGCGCGTGGCCACCACCGTCCCCTCGCGCTTGAGCACCACCTGCACCGCCTGGTCCTTGAAGCCGCGGCCGTGGACCTCCACCTCGGCGGAGATGGAGTTGCGGACGAAGGCGAAGTCGTCGACCTTGACCGCATCGATGGAGAGGTCCGTCAGGCCGCTCTTCCCCACCGCCACCGTGGACACCGGCACGCCGAGCTGCTGCAGCAGCGCGCGGGGCCGCTCGCCCAGCCCGCCGGCGAGGTCCACGTTGTCGGCGCCGTCGCTCAACACCAGCACGCCGGCCAGCTTGCGCACGCCGCCGCTGTCGCCCGCCTTCACCGCGCGCAACGCCGCGAAGAGATCGCTGCGGCCCGCGCGCGGCGGCGAGGCCTTGAGCTGCTCCGGCGTCACCGCGCCCAGCTCGGGCTCGAAGCCCAGCACCTCGAAGGCGTAGCGCGACGAGAGCGCCTGAAAGTCGGGGGCGAGTCGCGTCAGCGCGTCGGCCACCGCGTCGTTCCTCGACAGGCCCTTCGGCTCCACGGGGAAGTTCATCGACGCCGAGCGGTCGACCAGCACCGCCACCCGGTTCTTGACGCGCATCACCTGCAGGCGACGGAGCCCCGGCTCGAGGAGGAAGAACAGCGCGCACACCCCGGCCAGCCCCCGCAGCGTCCACATCAGCGCGCGGCGGCGCCACGAGGCCTCGCGGCGCACGCCGCAGCACGCCATCACCACCCCCAGCAGCACCAGCACCACGAGCGTCACCAACGCCGCGAGCGGCAGCGAGGAGAGCGAGACCAGCTGCCAGCTGTCGTGCGGCTCCATCTCAGCGCCGCCGCTTCATGATGGTCTCGAGATGCACCGCGTCGTCCTTGTAGTCGAGACACAGCGCGTACATCGCGAGGTTGATGGCCAGCCGCGTGGCGAGCTCGCGCTGCCGCGTGCCGCCCGGCGAGGGCTCGAACTCCCAGGCGCCGCCCTCGTCGCGGTTGAGCGCCCCCAGCACGTCGTTCTGCGAGTAGACGACCGCCGCCCGCTTGTTGAGCACGCAGGCCTCCAGCGTGGGCCGGTTGAGGAAGCGGCCGGGCGCGCTGTCGAGCAGGAAGAAGCTCTTGAAGATGACGTGCGTGGTGGGCAGCGCAGCGAGCGGCGCGCGCGGCAGCACCTTCGCGAGCTCTCTGCGCAGCGAGCCGTCGAAGCCGGCGCCGTCGCTCCCGTCGTTGGCGTCGGCGAACACGAAGCCGCCGAAGGTGAGGTAGCGACGCAGGTTCTCCACCTCCGCCGGGGCGAGCGGCGGCATCGGGCCGTCGGAGGACAGGTAGAGGAACGGGTGCTCGAAGAGCCGCGGCGAGTCGAGCGCGAGGGGGCGCGCCTCGAGCACCACCTCCACCGAGGTGCGCCGCTGGAGCTCCCACGCGAGGCGGCGCAACCCGGAGGCGCGGGCGTCCCAACGCCCGGCGTGGCGCGCCACCGCGGGGATGAACCGCGACGCGTCACCGAAGGCCCGCGCGGAGAGCGACGAAGCGGCTGCGGCGGCGAGGACGGCGCGACGGGAGAACACGGGGCGCCTGCTGCCTACTCAATTCCGTGCAGTGACGCGGCCCAAAAACGCTGGCGTCGCCCTCGTAAAACAGGTGAAGACCGCCGCCCATGGCTCCCTGGTCGACGACGTCCCGCGCGCTGGTGGTGGTGGGCACCTTCGGCCTCGTCTGGGCCCACGCCATCGGGCTCACCCGCTTCGTCGACCCCACCGACATCGACTGGATGTTCGAAGGCGACTGGCAGGCGATGCTCTTCGGTTGGCTCTTCACCCGCGCCGCGCCCTGGAGCCTGCCGCTGGCCCAGGCCCCCGGCCTGCTCTACCCGCACGGGAGCAGCACCGCGCTCACCGACGCCGTGCCGCTCTTGAGCGTGCTGGGCAAGCTGCTCTCGCCGCTCTTCGGTGAGCGCTTCCAGCTGCATGGCCTGTGGATGGTCTCGGGCGTGGTGGGCACCGGCGTGGCCGGCGTGCTGGTGAGCCGCCCGCACCTCCGCGACGCGCCCAGCCTCACCCTGGCGGGCCTGCTCTTCGTGATGAACCCGGTGGTGACCAGCCGCGTCGGTCACCCGCCCTTCTTCGCGCTGTGGATGCTGCTGGGGCTGGTGGGGCTGTGCTTCTGGCCGCTCTCCGACGCGCGCACGGCGCGGCGCGTGGCCCTGGGCCTGGTGGGCATCGAGGTGTTGATCTGCTCCGTCACCGCCTACCTCGCGGTGATGGGCGCGGTGGTGATGGCCGGCGGCATCTGGCGGGTGGTGCTGTCGCGGAGGCTGTCCTGGCGCGAGGCGCTGGGGTGGCTGCTCGCCGCGCCGACCGCGGCGCTGGGCACGCTGTGGGCCTTTGGCTTCGTCGCGGGCGCCACCGGCGGCGGCAGCGCGCAGATCGCGGTGGAGGGCTTCGGGGAGTTCTCGGCCGATCTGCTCGCGCTCATCAACCCCATGGGCTGGAGCCGCTACGTGCCCACGCTGGGCATGCGCGGGCGACAATACGAGGGCTTCTCGTACCTCGGCCTCGGGGTGTTCGCGCTGCTGCTGCTGCGGTTGGCCCTGCTGCGCCGGCACCGGCCCTCGCGGGCGAGCCTCCTCACCGCGCTCCCGGTGTTGCTGGCCCTGACGCTCACCACCATCTACTCGTGGTCGAACATCGTCACCGTGGGCGGCGTACAGGTGGCGGACTTCTCGTCGTTCTATGAGCGCCTGGGCCAGTGGCCGTCGGTGTTCCGCAGCTCCGGCCGGTTCATGTGGCCCCTGTATCTGGCGCTGACGCTGAGCGCGGTGACCGCCGCGCGCCACCTCGGCGCCAGCGCGCGGGTGGCGGTGCTCTTCGCGGCGGTGGTGGTGCAGCTCACCGACGTGAACCCGCTGAGGGCCAACCTGCACCGGCAGTGGCCACACTTCACGGGCCTCACGGATCCCGCGTGGCGACTGCTGGGCAACGACTACCGGCACCTGCTGGTGCACCCGGTGCAAATCCAGTGGACGTGCCCCTTCGATGAGAAGCTCGTCGCCGGCCTCTCCTGGGAGGCCTACACGCAGGGCCTCACCATCAACAGCGGGCACGTGGGCCGCGCGCCGCCGGGCACCGACTGCCACCGGCACCTCCGCGAAGACGAGCTCAACGACGACACGGTGTACGTGCCGTACTTCCCTCAGTACTTCGCCGACCTCCCCGCCGAGCGCTTCATCTGTGGGCGGCTCGATGGCCGGCGGGTGTGCGTGAGCCGCGCCCGCGACACCGCCTTCGCCCGTGCGCTGGCGGGGCGCTAGCAGACCTGCTCAAGCCCGCCTCGTGTAACGCCGAGCCTACATGGGGCACGGCTCCACCGGCGCCGGTGTGTGCCGCGCGCGCGACACGGCCTTCGCGCGCGCGGAGCGTTCGTCAGCTCAACGACAGACCAACCCGAGGAACGAGGTGGTGGAGGGGACGCCGAAGTTCGTCACCGCGCCGGTCGTCAGGTTGACCATCGCCAGGTAGCGGGAGCCCATGTCGAGCGCGTACATGACCTTGGCCCCGGGATCGTACGCCATCGCATGCGGGTTCGACCACCCGCCGCCGAGCGGACCGACCAACGTCGCCTGACCCGTCGAGCGATTGACGGTGTACAGGCTGTCGGTGTCGCTGCTGGTCATGTACAGCACGTTGTTGGTGCTGTCGTAGCCGAGGTTGTTGAAGGACGTCGTGCCGCTCGAGCCAATCAACGTCGCCAGGCCGGTGGTCGGGCTGATGCTGTAGATGTTGCCCGACGAACCTCCGTACAGCGTGCCGGTGCTCGAGTCCCACTCCAGACCGTGCATGACCACGCTGGCGTCTCCGTAGCTGCCGACCAGGGTCGCGGCGCCACTGACGATGTCGAGCGTGTACAGCGAGTCGGTCGTGGTCGACGTCATGTAGGTGGTCTGCGTCACGGGGTCGAAGGCGAGGCCGGCCGCGGTGGTCCCCGTGCTGACGGTCGCCACCTGCACCATCTCCGCGGTGTTCTTGTCGACCGAGTAGAGCGCCCCGCCGCCGGTCAGCGCGTAGAGCTGACACGCGGTGCCTTCGATCTGGCACGCGCTGTCGCAGCCGTCTCCGTTGACCCCGTTGCCGTCGTCGCAGGCCTCCGGCTTCTCGAGCACCCCGTTGCCGCACACCGGGGGGATGAAGTCGACCGTGAGCATGTACTCGCCGGCCTGCGCCGCGGCCGCCGAGCCGGCGCCATCGACCACGAGGAAGAAGTCCTGCGGCGTCGACCAGGTGTTGCGGAAGCGAACGGTGTCGTTCGCCCCGGCGCCGCCGCTGTTGTCACCCGCGAGACAGGTGGTCGCGGAGGTGGCGCACGGCGAGTTCGACGGCAGCACATAGATGCTGGAGTCCCAGGACGAGGTCGGCGCCACCGTCGCCACCAGCTCTTCTCCCGGCAACAGCGTCACCCGGTAGATGTGGTCTCGGCCCCCGTTCAGGTTGCTGCCGCACGGCACCGAGTTGCTGGTGCCGATGGCCGGCGTGAGCGACGCGGTGGTGTGTGGGACGCCGGGTGAGGCGTTGAGGATCTCCGCGGTGGCGCAGGTGTCGCCGGCGGACGGCGGCACCGCCTGGATGCTGTAGGTGCCAACGGTGGTCCCAGCCGGCGCTCCGACCATGAAGTAGTAGGTGGCGTCGACCGGGCCGGGGTTCTCGATGGTCAACACCTCGGTGCCGGTCGTTCCGCTCGAGGCATTGGCGGTCAGCAGGCACGTCGTCGCCGCGCAGCCATCGATGGCCCGGAGGTTCAGGTTGAAGTCATCGGGCGTAGCGACCACGCTCACCACCTGCCCAACGGGCATGAACACCGAGTAGTAGGTCGCGTTCCCCGTGGGCAGTCCGCACGCCGGCTCAGGCGTGCCGCCGTTCGAGAGCGACTGTCCCGTCAGCGCAGGGTCTCCGATGCCCAACGGCGTCGCCGAGGCGCAGCTGGCTCCACCCGGGATCACCTCGTACTCCGCCAGGATGCTGAACGTTTCGCTGGTGGCCCCGGAGCTCTTGTCGACCCGCACATAGAGCTGCGCGGTGGCGCCGGTGAGGTTGTCCCAGGCGCCCGTGTCGGCGACGCCTGCGGCGCCGGAGTTGCTCGCCCCGACACAGCTCATCGCCTCACAGGCGGCCGCGCCGACCGAGAAGGAGAGCGAGGTGTTCAAGGAGCCCGTCGGCGTGACGGTGATGCGCGCGCGCGTCGCGTCCGGCACGTCGACCACGTAGACGACGTCCTGACCGCTGAAGAGCGAGCCGCAGCCGGTCCCGGCCGCGTTGTAGTTGTTGGCGAAGGTGCCGATCTCCTGCGCGACGAGCGGCGCGCCAGGCACCAGCATCGCTGGGTTCGCGCAGGTCTCACCGTCGGGCGGCGGCGTGATGTCAGCGGTGATCGAGAAGGTGCCCACCGCCCCCGCCGGCGTGGAGTCCACCCGGACCCACAGCGTCTGGTCGACGCCGGTGCTGTTGTCCCAGAAGAAGGAGTCGGTGGCCCCCGCGGCTCCGGTGTTGTTGTTGATGACACACACCAGCGACGTGCAGTCGGCTTCGCTCAGCGAGGCCGACAGGGTGGTGTTGAGACCCGCGCTGGGGGCGACGCTGACGGTGGCGCGCAGGCCCGCCGGAACGAAGACCTGGTAGACGCGATCGGGGCCGCTGAAGCTGCTCGAGCAGCCGGTGCCGGTAGCGCTGTAGTCGTTGGCGAAGCCCACCAGCGTCTGATCGATGAGCGTGCCGCTGAGCACCTCCGCGGAGGCGCACACGTCACCCAGCGGAATCCCGACGCTGTTCACGGAGATGTCGAAGGTCCCGTTGGCGCCAGCGGGCGTCGAATCGACCCGCACCCACACCAACTGGTCGGCGCCGGTGGTGTTGTCCCAGAGGACGGCGTCAGGCAGGCCGACCCCGCCGCCGTTGTTGTTGGCGACGCACACCAGCGAGGTGCAATCGCTCTCGCTCGTCGACAGCGAGATGGTGGTGTTGAGCGCCGCGCTCGGGGTCACGGTGACCACGGTGCGCAGCCCCGCAGGCGCGGTGATCTGGTAGATGCGATCGGGCCCCGCGAAGCCGGAGGAGCACCCGGTGCCGGTGGCGCTGTAGTCGTTGGCGAAGCCCGCCAGCGTCTGGTTGGTCAGCGTCCCGCTGAGCACCTCGGGCATCGAACAGACGTCACCCAGTGGCGTCGAGCCGAAGGTCACCGAGATGTCGAAGGTGCCAGACGTGGTGCCAGCCACGGAGTCGACCCGCACGAAGAGTACCTGGTCGGTGCCGCTCACGTTGTCCCAGATGCCGACGTCGGCCACGCCGGCCCCGACGATGCCACCGCTGGCGACGCACACGTGCGCCTGACAGTCGGCCTCCGACGTAGACAGCGACAACGAGGTGTCCAACGCCGCGGACGGCGTCACCGTCACCGTCGCCCGAACACCGGCGGGCACCAGCACCGAGTACACGCGATCGGGGCCCTGGAACTGAGCCGCGCAGCCGGTGCCGGTGCGGCTGTAGTCGTTGCCGAAGGCCACGAGCTCCTGCTGGGTCAGCGTGCCGCTCAACGGCTCGGCCAACCCGCACACCTCGCCGACCGGCGTCGGAGTGACCGCCGCAGAGAGCGTGAAGGCGCCGCTGGCCGTGCTGGTGCTGCCGAAGCCGTCGACCACCAGGTAGGCGTCGACCGTCGCGCCCGTGGTGTTCGCCCACGAGACCGGCAGCGTGTTGGGATCATCGCGCCCGCTCCCACACTGGGGCACCGTCGTGGGCACCGAGCGATCACCACACGCCGTCAGGCCCGGGATGATGTTGAGCGTCGAGTCCCAGGAGGTCTCCAACGTCGCGCTCACGCGCTGTCCAGCGGGGACCTCGATCTTGTAGACGAGATCTCCGACCGAGCCGCTCTGAATGCACCCGCTCGGGTTGCCCTGTGCGTTGGTGAACTGG
>CALNBU010000073.1 GCA_937875615.1 uncultured Archangium sp. | reverse complement strand
GGCCGGTGGCGGCGCTCTTCTTCGCGTTGTTGTGGGCGCTCTCGCTGCTGGCCTTCGCGCTGGTGCGTTGGTACCCGCTGGCGCTGTGCGTGCTGTTCTCCGCGGGCTTCTGCGAGCTGTCGTCGAGCAGCATGACGCAGGCGCTGGTACAGCTGAACGCCCCTGACGCCATCCGCGGACGGGTGCTGGGTCTGTTCAACATGTCGGCCTCCGGGCTGCGCACCTTCAGCGGCATCACCGTCGGGCTGCTGGGCAGCCTCACCTCGGTGCACACCTCGCTGGCGGTGTCGGCCGCGGCCTTCATGCTGGTCGCGTCGCTGTTGCTGGTGCGGATGCGCGCGGCGGGGAAGGCGCCAGGGGTCGCCCCCGGCTCAGGGTGACGCCAGCGCGTGCAACACCGGCTTGGCCTTCTCGACGTCGGCCTCGTGCTTGAGGACCAGGTTCAGCGTCTGCGCCACCAGCTCCGCGGACAGGGTGTCGGCGTTGAGCAGCACCAGCGCCTGCGCCCAGTCGAGCGTCTCGGCGATGGACGGGGCCTTCTTGAGCTCCATGCGGCGCAGCTTGCCCACCGCGGTCACCACCTGCTCGGCGAGCTGCGCCGGCACCTGCGGGAGCCGCGCGCGCACGATGGCCAGCTCGCGCTCCCGCGCCGGGAAGTCGATGAAGAGGTGCAGGCAGCGGCGCTTGAGCGCGTCGGAGAGCTCGCGCGCGTTGTTCGAGGTCAACACCACCCGCGGCGGGTGCACGGCGGTGAGCGTTCCCAGCTCAGGCACCGTCACCGCGTTGTCGGCCAGCACCTCGAGGAGGAAGGCCTCGAACTCCGGGTCGGCCTTGTCGATCTCGTCGATGAGCAGCACCGTCGGCTTCTCCGACAGCAGCGCCGCGAGCACCGGGCGCGGGAGCAGGAAGCGCCGTGAGAAGAACACCGCGTCGGACTGGGAGATCCGCTCGGCGGCCTCCTGGAGGCTGCCGGTGCCCACCAGCAGCTCGCCCATCTTGTCCTTGAGCAGCTGGGTGTAGAGGAGCTGCTTGGCGTACTCCCACTCGTACAGCGCCTTGCTCTCGTCGAGGCCCTCGTAGCACTGCAGCCGCACCAGCTCGCGCCCGAGTGAGGTGGCCAACGCGCGCGCGAACTCGGTCTTGCCCACGCCGGCCGGGCCCTCGATCAACACCGGCTTCTCCAGCCGGTCCATGAGGAAGGCGGCGGTGGAGATGTCCTTCGAGGGCAGGTACTGCGCCGCTTCGAGCCGCGCAGAGGCCTCGGTGATGCTGCTGAAGCCGTTCATCGCCTATTCGCCGAGGTTGTCGATGAGCGAGGTGAAGTCGTCATCGTCGTTCGAGCCCGGGGGCAGCGACTTGCTGCTGGGCATCACCATGGTGCGCTCTTCTCTCTCCTGCGTCTTCTTCGGGGCC
>CALNBU010000072.1 GCA_937875615.1 uncultured Archangium sp. | reverse complement strand
CGGCGGACCTCAGCTGGAGACGGCGCCCTCGCGGGAGATGCTTCTCGACAGCGAGGAGTCCGAGCCGATGCTGGCCCTGAACGACGACGCCAGCTTCGGCGCCGCGTCGCCAGCAGCGCCACCCGAGCCCGGCCTCTCCGACGCGCTCGGTGACTACGAGCGACTGGTGATGCCGGGCCCCGACGCCGCCCCGGGCAGGCGCGGCCGGCTCACCGCCGCGCCCACCGACTTCGGGCTCTTCCTGGGCGTCTCGGTCGACGTCAACGTGGTGCTGGCGCTGGTGGCCTCCGCTCAACACCTCGCGCAGCAGGTGCAGCACCTGGCGCTGCCGGCGCTGAACAACCCCGTGACGTCGGTCGACGCCTTCGACTACCGCTACGACTGCGCCGCGCGCGCCGACGTGCCGTCCACCGGGCGCTGGGTGTCCACGCCGGTGATGGACTGCCCGGTGGGTCTCCAGGCGACGTACGTCACCGTGCCGGCCGTCGAGCCGCAGGTGTACCGGACCCTGGCGCTCACCAACCCCGGGCGACACGCGCTGCTGCCGGGGCCCGTCGACGTGACCGCCGGCGCCGAGTTCCTGATGACCGCGTCCCTGCCAGCCATCGCGCCGGGCGCGCAGCATGCGGGGCAGCTCGGCCTGGGCGTGGAGGAGGCCATCAAGGTGTCGCGCAAGACCCACTTCAAGGAGACCACCGGGGGCCTGCTGGGCGGCACCACGGTGTTGCCGCACGAGCTGGAGATCGAGCTCAACAACCGCCTCGCGGCGCCGGCCCTCGTCGAGGTGCGGGAGCGGGTGCCGGTGCCGGGCCCCGCCGAGAAGGATCTCAAGGTCGAAGAGACGGAGGTGGAGCCCGACTGGGAGCCCATCGAAGCCCCGCTCGACGGCGTGGTGGTGAAGGGGGCGCGGCGCTGGCGACTCACGCTCGCGCCCGGCGAGCAGCGCACCCTGCGCGCCGCCTTCGCCATTCGTTTGCCTGGCGACAAGATGATCGCCGGCGGAAACCGGAGGAGCTGACCCATGCTGCCTGTGAGCCGAGTGGTGGTGATGGAAGACCGCGCGCAGGTCGAGCGGGAGGGCCCGGTGCAGCTCGCCGGCGTCACCCGCCTCGAGGTGGAGGGCCTGCCGCTGGTGGCGGTGGACCGCTCGCTGCGCGTCGAGGTGCGCGGCGGAACGTTGCTGGAGGCCAGGCTGGAACGGCGGTGGACGGCGCCGCCGCCCGGCGGGCTGGCCCCCGACGCCACGGCCCTCCGCCAGCGCGTGGAGTCGCTGCGCCTGGAGCTGCTCCGACAGACCGACGTCGTGGCGCAGCTCGAGGGCCGCGCCGAGGTGCTGGACCTGGCCCGCGAAGAGGGGCTGCGCGCGATGCGC